>JAIMBU010000055.1 GCA_023511325.1 Gorillibacterium sp. | reverse complement strand
AATTATCCTGCTGCTTACCATTGTCATCCAGATGAGCTTGGCTTTCGGATTAACCATTCTCTTTATGTCTAGAGCCATGAAGCTAAAGGAATTTCACAGAACCGTGATCTTCTTCCCCGTCGTATTATCGGCTGTGGTTGTAGGTTTTATCTGGCAAATGATTTATAGCAATGATTATGGCATTCTTAACGCGATTTTAAGAGCGATTGGCTGGGAGAACCACATCCTACCATGGTTGGATGATCCTAAAATCGTGATTTATTCCGTTGCTGCTCCGCTTATCTGGCAGTTTCTCGGTGTGCCTTTGATTATTTTTATGTCAGCGGTGCAAGGGATACCTAAGGATATTTACGAGACCTGCGAGTTGGACGGATGTACGGGAATTAAAAAAGCGGTATACATTACCTTCCCCTTAATTTATGACACGATTAAAGTCGTCATTATGATGAGTATTGCTTCTAATATGCTCGTATTCAGTCATATTTACGTTTTGACAGGTGGCGGACCGGGAACAAGCTCGATGGTTTTGGCGCAGTATGCCTATAATACATCGTTTACCAATATGCAGTTGGGGTATGGGAGCACAGTAACAATTGGACTCTTCCTGCTCAGCTTTGGCATCGTACTGCTCTTTAAGGCTTTGGCGGAGGTGAAGAAGTAGTGTCCGTTCAGTTATTCTTTAAAAAATGCGGCAGATCGGGATTTAACCTGTTCATGCTGCTATTCTCCTTGACCTCCATTTTTCCGATTATCTGGATCATCTATTCATCGCTTAAAACCAAGGACGAATTTATGCTGAATACGATTTCTTTACCAACTAAACTGCATTTCAGTAATTATTACAAAGCTTTCGTTGATGGCAAAATGTACACCTATTTCATCAGCAGTTCGTTTAACAGTATCATTACCGTGTTTTTTGTCATTTTACTATCCTTCTGCGTGGCTTATCCGCTGTCCAGATATAAGTTCAGGGGAAGAAGCTTGATTTACACTCTATTCATCGTCGGGATGCTTGTCCCGGTATATGGACTTATTGTTCCGCTGTACCTTCAGTTTAAGCTATTGGGGATCTACGATCAGATTTATACGCTTTTATTACCTTTCATTGCGATACGACTACCTTTATCTATTTTTTTGTTTGAGAGCTTTATCAGAACGGTACCTGTTGATTTGGATGAGGCTGCTTATATCGATGGGGCTTCTACTTACTACACCATGACAAGGATCATATTGCCGGTATGTCGGCCGGCCATCTCTACAGTATTGATCCTGGCATTCCTTGATACCTGGAACGAATTTCCCTTTTCACTTGTGCTTGTAACCAAGGACTTTTTAAGAACACTTCCGGTAGGACTGACCACTTTCAACGGTCAATATACAACAGATTATACAACCCTGATGGCGGCAATGGTTTTGTCGATATTACCCGTGATGGCAGTGTACCTTTTATTCTATAAGAATATCATCAAAGGGATGACGGCGGGTGCGGTCAAGGGTTAAACCAATAGACTAGGGATCGTCCATCTGAAGAGGAGAGAACGTAATGAAAGTTGTAAGACATCAGCAGAACCCTATAGTTGTACCAGGCTTGCACGATTGGAGACGGGTGGCAACATTCAACCCGGGTGTGATTGTTCATGACGGGAAATTCTATATGTATGAGCGGGCGGCGGGCTCGCTGCGGCCGTTCCAAACAAGCATCGGTTTATTGGAAAGTGAGGATGGCGTCAATTTTACGCTGGTAAAAGACGAGCCTATTTTCACCGCAGCTATGCTCGGCTATCCTGGAGGAAGTGTAGAGGATGCAAGAGTAGTGAAAATAGACGATACCTTTTACATGTGTTATGCTCTACAGCCCTATCGGTTTGATTGCTGGCCAACCGGAATTGCCGTACCGGAGTATTATCCGAATCACTATTCCGAATGGGCCGACAACAATATGGAGCCGATGATGACACAATCGGGGATTGCAGTATCAAAGGACGGGATAACCTTTGAACCCCTCTGCTATACAACGCCTAGAGAGATCGATGATCGGGATAATGCTCTCTTTCCTGAGAAAATTAACGGCAAATTCGCTTTGCTGAGAAGGCCCTTGCAGTACATAGGCAAGGAATATGGCACGGATGTGCCCGGTATTTGGATCTCCTATTCCGAGGATTTGGTGGAATGGTCACAGCCTGAGCTTGTCGCAGTAGCAGAGAACAGCGAGTGGGAGGGAACTAAAATTGGCGCTTCGGCTACGCCTGTCAGAACGGAGAAAGGCTGGCTGTTACTCTATCATGGAGTGGATGTCCATTCAATCTATCGCGTGGGTGCCATGCTGCTCGACTTAGAAAACCCAGCTAAGGTAATTGCCAGAACCACTGATCCCATTATGGAGCCGAAAGAATATTATGAGAAATTTGGTTTGGTGATCCCCAATGTCGTTTTTCCCACGGCTAATATTATCAAAAATGATCTGATCTATATCTATTATGGCTGCTGTGATACCAGCATCGGATTGGCAACCATCCCGGTTGCTGAGTTGTTAGGTATATTGGGATGTGGCGATGGCTTGGAAGAGGATGCAGACCGTTAGGCTGACTCGCAGGTGGTGGTCCTCTTTTTAAGGACGAGGTGTTCTCCATGTCTTATGGTTAAAAAGAGGGACGACGTATGGCTACCCTGAGAAGCTACAGTGAAGGTTAAGTAAAAAGGCCAACCAGATCTAAATGGTTGGCCTTTCTCGTTGATTTGAAATGAAATTACTTTACCTTCTACCCGTTATTGCTTCCAGCCGTTGCACACTGCTCCTCAAGTTCCTTTGTCCCTTGATAGATCAGATCGAACAGTTCGGGTACTGCCTCCTCATCAATACAGGAGAAAGCAATCCGTAAATCGGTTTGACCCAAGGCGATTGTACCAACTCCATACTGATTCAATAAATGGAGTCGCAGATTCTCGGCATTGACGGTTTTCAGCTTCAAACACATGAAATAACCGGAATTGAATGGGTAGTAGTCCCAGACGTCCTTATACTTACCACTGTCTAGAACCTGCTTCACTTTGTTGGCACGGCCCTTCATGATCTGGTATTTCTCTAGGCACTGCTGTTCGAAGCTGGGGGAATTCAGTGCCCGGAGAACAAAAGTCTGCGAAGGATGTGGACCACTGGATATGGTGGCACGAATGATCCCAGTTGTTTTTTGTTCAAGGGCGGCCAGAAGCTGAGGATTACGACTTGAATAAGAAAGAAAGCCAACTCGAAATCCCCATGCATATTCTTCTTTGGTTGCTCCATCTATCTTGATTGCGAGTACACGTGGATGTAAGTCGCACAACTGTCCAAAAATCGACTCATGCAGTGAGTCCTCAAAGAATAGTCCGAAGTAAGCATCATCGATCGCAACAACAATATTTATTCCAGCCTCCGCACCCGCACGGATTGCGGCTACGATCGTCTCGCCTTCTTCAGCATTGGGCGTATAGCCTGTAGGATTATTAGGGAAGTTTAAAATGAGAATGGCCTTACCGCTCGGCTTTTGGCTGAGGATAACGTCAAGTAATCCTTCCGCGTTAAAGTAACCCTTACTATTATAAAGTGGATATTGGGCGATATTTGCTCCACGACGGATGCCGAAGGTCAGCTCATAATTCTCCCAATTCTTATCGGGGATAATGACGCTGTCACCTGCTTCTACGAACAAGTCTGCCACTATGCTGAGCCCATGAGTTAGAGCGCTAGTAACGATTGGATTGCCAAGGGATGCACTGTCAATAGAAGGATTCTCTTTGAGCATTTTTTTGCGCCAAGCCATGCGTAGCTCTGGTTTGCCGGAAGCAGGAGCATATTCGTACAGATCCTTCGGATCATATGCAGACAAAGTTTCCTGGATGACGCTCAGATGCATCGGTTGCCCATGCTCAATTGCCGTTCCAATCGTAGCATTGTATTTTCCCGCTTTAGCTTTGGCTTCAGCTGATTGGCTTAAGATGCCCTGCTTGGGAAAATAAATCTGACGACCTAGCTCGGACAGCATCTCGTAAACATGTGGATTACCTTGGCGGATCAGCTCATTCAGCTGTGTTGCCTGTGGATTCATGATCTTCCTTCCTTCCGGGTGAATCACGGGATGTATTAGCAATCATTATAGCATCTTCGCAGTAAAGCGTCACTCCCGGAAAACTCATATCGCGGCTAAAGAATGATGATCAATTCTAGCGAAAACAACGAAAAAAACGTGATCAAATGATTGAATTTCTCACCGATGTAAGTCATATTATGGTTTTAATGGAGAACGATCCTAAAGTTGAGTTAGTAGACGAGGGGTTGTTCTTTTCGCCATTTTTTACGATCATTTCGTTAAGGGTAGCATCTAATGAGGATAATGGAGGATGAATATGATAAAATAAAATAATGCTTTGTTGGATGTCATGATACAGGGGGAAGCAGATGCGCTTAAAGGTAGCTACGTTTAACATTCATCATGGTCAAGGTACAGATGGCAAAACGGATATTGAGCGCATCGCCCAGGACATTCGCAAGATGGACGTCGATGTTATCGCTTTGCAGGAGGTGGATCGCTTCCATCCACGTAGCCGCATTCAAGATCAATTGCGGAGGCTCGGCCGTAGCTTGGAGATGAAGACGGCTTTTTCTCCGAGTATTAATCTGAAGCTAACGCAATATGGCATTGGTATTCTCACTAGACACCCCATCATATCGAAACAGATTACTTATCTCAAGGGCGTAACTGAGCGGAGAAGTATTCTAGTGGTGCGTCTGCAGTTAGGTGATGAAGGTAAAGTAATTACCGTAGTAAACACCCATCTTGGACTCTTGGAGAGGGAACGTGCACGGCAATTTCCTGTTCTATTAAAGCTTCTCGGGCAATTGGAGCAGCCGGCCTTCCTCTTAGGTGATTTTAATATGAACGCCGTACATCCGCTCATGCAGCAGTTAGCTCCAAACTGGAGAAAGGCTCAGCTTAAAAAAGCAGTTCCTACGATATATTATGGCGGGGAAATTGATCATGTTTATACCAATGTAGAGACAGTTAAACAAACGGCGTATGTGATGAAAACCGATTCCTCCGACCATCACGCCGTGGTCGCCGACTTGAGTTGGTAATGAATTGGCGAGGTTTTGTGCTCTAGAGGGGATTGACGGCTCCAATAGGGAATGTTATATTTATAATACCAAGTAAACCAATATGGATTTATTAAATAAAATAATCAAACGGCTAATTGCCTCGCTTTATCGATGATAATTTCTATAAGAACGGAGGAGAAGGCCTATGGAAACCACGTTTATTATACGCAATGGAGCCTGGGAGCTCGCAGCTACTTATCACCGACCGGATGGCAATACCTCGGTTGAACCGCTACCTCTGGTCGTCATCTGTCATGGATTTGTGGGTAGTCGGATCGGCGTTGATCGGTTGTTTGTAAAAGCAGCGAGAAAGTGGAGTGAAGCTGGTTTTGCCGTGCTTCGCTTCGATTATGCCGGCTGTGGTGAGAGTGAAGGTGATTATGGTGCAGGTGGACTAGAAGCCATGGTAGAACAGACTCGTCTTGTTCTGGATCATGCACTTTCGATGCCGGGTATCCAGACTGATCAGGTTACCCTGCTTGGTCACAGCTTGGGTGGTGCTGTAGCTATCCTGACAGCTTCCTCCGATGTAAGAGTGAGCAGACTCGTCTTGTGGTCCCCTGTTGCCAACCCTTTCGGGGATATCGTCCGCATCGTTGGGCGGGACGTTTATAATCAAGCCATTTCAACAGGTAGCGCAGATTATCTTGGCTATGGACTTACAGCGGGATTCTTTCACTCGTTAGCCAGTCATCATCCTTTTCAGGAAGCCCGCAAGTTTACAGGTTCGATCTTTCTTGCCCATGGAACGGGAGACGATGTGATTCCGGTTGATTATAGCTTCCTCTATCAGAAAATCTTTCGTATCCGTCGGGGTGGAAGCTGCGACAAGGAGATCATCCGCGATGCGGGTCATACCTTCTCGTCGGCAGAGAGTATGCAGCATGTCATCACTAAAACCAGCAATTGGTTGACTGGGGTAAAATGCGAAAGTCATATCATTTGATATTGGGCAATTGGGGGAGTAGAAATGGCAAAGCCTTTTGAAGTTGATGAATTGTGGAAGGAACGAATCTCATCCACGCTGAACGGATTGGAATACGGAACGGTACAGATTATTGTACACGATGGAAGAATCGTTCAGATTGAGCGGACCGAGCGTAAACGGTTTGATCCAACTCCGGATAAGACTACTCTTGGCTATGCTGCTGGAGGGCATCCTGCAAGCAAACGCTAGCTTCCGATCAGCATGAATAACAAGGTTGCTCATGCACCCCTTTGAATAGACATTGGAAAACCCTCGGGTTAGCCCAATGAAATTTCAAGAGGTGTCTTTTTGCGGTCAAAAAGCGGCAGATGCTAACAGCTAGATAGCGCAAGAATGAATTTTCTTATGTTGATACTTTTAGAGAAGAATATTATCATAATTAAATAAGCCCCCCTATATGATACTTATTATCGCCTAATCGAACCGATGAAGAATCAAGCAAATACGGATTAAGCATTGACCAAATGTCTTAGCTTATTTGGAGGATCATTATGCTAAAAAAGCTATCCTATGTTCTCATCATTGGTGGAATCATGGTTATTCTCTGGCCGAGAGGTTCAGAATGGTTTAACGATTTGCGGCAGAAGCATCTGCTGGAGCAAATCGAACAGGAGGTTTCGCCTAACAATGAGGAAGCTCTTTCCCTAGAGAAGAAAGCGGAGTATGATCGGCTTTCATTGGTGTTCGAGCAGGAATCATTGTTGGAGTCATCAGTAGCACCCCAACAAGCAAGTCCTTCGCCAACAGACACAGAAGAGGCAGACGTACAAGCAAAGGTAATTCTGCGGATAGACAAAATTAATTTAAAGCTGCCGGTACTTGAAGGTGCAACAAATCAGAATATGAAATTTGCCGCTACGCATATGACGGAGACAACACCATTTGACGAGATTGGCAATGCTGCAATCGCCGCACATCGGTCACGAACCAAGGGTAGGCTGTTCAACCGATTAAATGAACTGGAGATTGGCGATAAAATCATCTTGCAAATGAAGAATAAGCAGGTAGAATATACAGTATTTAAAGTGTTGCTGGTGGATCCGACGGACATCTCAGTACTGAAAAGCAATAATACGGATCAGGTTTTAACGTTGATTACCTGTGATCCTGTCGTCCAGGCGACACACAGACTCATCGTGCAAGCCAAGATATAATGAAACAGCCTGTCGGACTTATCCGACGGGCTGTTTTTTGCTTTCTTACGACCAAACTTTTATGAAAAATACGATCACGCTTCGTCTTCAGCCCATTCTCGCAGCTTGTGATCCGACGGCAGGATAAAAGTGATGATACCAAGCAGCGGGAGAAAGGCACAAACCTTCATTACGAGAGATAGGCTTGTCAGGTCAATCATCCGGCCAAGGGCCACAGCACCAACTGCCCCAAGACCAAAGGCAAGCCCGGTGATCAAGCCGGAAACGGTACCGATCTTGCCAGGAATCAGCTCTTGTGCGTAGACCACAGAGACCGAAAAGCTGGATAACAGAATAAAGCCGATGATCAGCAGCAATACCAAGGCCAGAATCGGTGGTGCGTACGGCAAGGCTAAGGCGAAGGGAGCAGAACCAAGCATAGAGAGGAAAAGCACATTTCGTTTACCGAATCGGTCAGCTAAAGGGCCACCTAAGAATGTTCCCGCTGCACCCGAGGCCAGAAACGCAAAGAGAAAATACTGTGCGGCCTTCTCACTTACCCCTAAGTGTTCGATCACAAAGGAAGGGTAATAATTGAGGATGCTGGCATGATACCAGGAACGGATGAACACAAGAAGGATGAGAATCGAAAGCGCCGATCCGATTTGTTTCTTGCGTTGCTTGCTGACGATTCGGACACGAGCTAATTTCGGTTTGCGATTGCGAATGGCGATCTGCTCACCATACCAACGGGCAACATAAATCTGGATAATAACAGCTGTTCCAGCCACCAGCGTGAACCAGATCGTACCGGGCTGACCGAGCGGAACCAGAATAAATAATGTGAAGAGCGGAGCTAGAGCTTGTCCCCCGTTACCACCTACCTGAAAGATTGATTGCGCCAAGCCACGACGTTTACCCGCTGCCATGCTCGCTACACGTGAGCTTTCCGGATGGAATACGGCAGATCCTAGTCCGACCAGAATGACAGAAACGAGAACAAGTGGATAGCTATGTGTCAGAGCAAGTAGCAACATGCCGGACAATGTCGAAAGCATACCAAGCGGTAATAGCCAGGGAAATGGCTTGCGATCGGAATACATGCCGATTAAGGGCTGAATAATTGAAGCCGTAATGTTGAGACAAAAGGTGATGAAGCCAATCTGGGTAAAGTTCAAATGCATGGAATTGAGGAAAATCCGATTCATGGCTGGGATGACTGCTTGAATGGAGTCATTCAACAGGTGAACAAAACTGATAGCGAACAGAATACGATAGACGGTTTGTTCTGTCTCAGAGGAAGGGTGAGACTTTCCCTTCATAGCGATAGACACAGGGTCACTTCCTTATATGTAGAATTTCAAGGGTAGATTAGAAGGATGTCCATAAAGAAACCGTTGGCTGATGACCAACGGTTGGTACATCGCAATCAAAGTTTCGGCTGATTTGAGCATCCGGAAGCTTTAGAATGCAGAATTCCGAGTAATTCCCCCATCTGTACCTTCTTGCCAATCATTAGATCCGGTCGACTATCAAGGATGCCGTTCTCGATCAAGAGGACGATGGTTGAACCAAACTGGAAGTAAGCGAGTTCATCTCCTGCGGTCAGTGAACCAGGAAGCGGATCAACATAATGAATGCCACTAACATTCATCGCACCAACTTTGACGATTGCAAGCTCTCCAAATTCGGAATGCATGTAGGTTACAAGCCGCTCATTACGACTGAGCACACGTGTCATATAACGCAAGCCGAAATCGTTTACCGGGTAAACCTTGCCTGGAACATGCTCTTTCTCCAGTATTTTACCCGTTGCAGGTGAGTGGATCCGGTGATAATCCTTGGGACTGAGATACAAAACAAAATAGTATCCGTCCTTATAATTCACCATACGGGGAGAATTGTTGAGCAACTCCTTCACCGTATAATCCTGGCCCTTCACATTGAGGATTTGTCCTTGCTCAATCGGACCGATACCTGTGATCAGTGCATCGACAGGACTAAGCAGGGCATGTTCTGTTTGATCAAGCGGACGAAGTCCGGGCTTCAGTCTCCGTGTGAAAAAGTCATTTAAAGTGGCATATTCTTCTACGTTCTTCTCCGCATCATCTAGAGGGATATTGTAGGTTCGAGCGAACCAAGGAATGAACCTGCGGCTAACACGAGAGCCAGCAAGGCTTCCGGCCAGCCTTGATATTCCCTTACGAGAAGACAGTTCCGTTAATAAACGAAAAAAACGTTTGGCCATGAGACTATTGTCACCTGTTTCTTTCAATGCATTTATCG
>JAIMBU010000550.1 GCA_023511325.1 Gorillibacterium sp. | reverse complement strand
GCTTACATTAGTCCGGCTGATTTTGCTTATCATCGGGCGGTTGAGATTTTAATCTTTGTTGTTTTTGGCGGAAGCGAAGTGATTTGGGGTCCGGTATTTGGCGCATTTTTCCTTACATTAATGCCGGAGGTACTCAGATTTATCAGCGAGTACCGCTATATGATTTACGGGTTAATCATAATTATTATGATGGCTGTCCGTCCACAAGGGCTTATTGATATTAACCTATTGAACTGGTTTAAAAACAAACGTGAGACAAGGAGGCAAAAACATGGTGCTGGAAATCAAAAAGATATGTAAAAATTTTGGTGGATTAAGTGCCTTGACTGATGTCACCTTTACAATCAATAAAGGAGAAATTTTCGGTTTAATCGGTCCAAATGGAGCAGGTAAAACAACAGCTATTCGCATGATGACTGGACTCGCCAACCTATCTCAGGGAGATATTCGTGTTTGTGGCCACAGCATTCGGACTGAATTTAATCAAGCCATCGTCCATGTCGGAGCGATTATTGAGAATCCAGAATTTTATCCGTATATGACAGGTCAGGATAATCTGAAGCAATACATGCGGATGTCTGCAACCGTGACAAAGGAGCGGCTGGATACAGTCGTTCGCTTGGTGGGGCTTCAGGATGCACTCGATAAGAAGGTGAAGGCCTATTCCCTCGGCATGCGTCAGCGGCTTGGCATTGCCCAAGCCCTGCTTCACAAGCCATCCCTACTCATTCTTGACGAGCCAACAAATGGTCTTGATCCTGCTGGCATTCATGAGATGCGTGAATATTTGCGGAAAATCGCTTCGGAAGAAGGGGTCTCTGTGCTGATCTCCAGTCATCTGCTCCCAGAGGTTGAGCAATTATGTGGGCGTGTCGTTGTTATTCAGAATGGTAAGCTGATAACGATCCACACCATTGGCAGCGGAGTAAGCGGAGAAACCGAAGCTCAGGCCGGGAAGTATGAGCCCATTACCTTAGTGATGCGGGTAACGGAGCTCAATCGGGCGCAGGAGGTTCTCGGCAGTTTACCCTTTATCAAGCTGAAGAGTGCTGATGCTGGGCAAGGGACAATAACCATCGAATTGCTGGATACTAACGTACCAGAGGCAGTCGCGGCGTTGACTGCCGAGCAGGTTGGAATATACAGGATCACGGAAATGGCAAAGGCTACACTTGAGGACGAATTTCTTAAATGGACAGGGGGGAATCGCATTGCATAGCTTTGGGAACCTAGTTGTTAACGAATCCATTAAGTTGATCAAGAAACGCAGCTTCATTATTTCCTTGGCAATCGCAGCAGCGATGTCTATCGCATTTGCTTATATTTTTCAGGCGACTTCATACGATATAACGTCTGCAGCACATTATACCGAGGTCTTTATGGCTAGGAATGGTGCTGGTCAGATGCTTGCGTTCATCGTGATCATTTGTACGGCGGGAATAGTAGCTAAGGAGCATAGCCAAGGAACAATCAAGTTTTTACTTATTCGATCGCAAAGTCGCAGTAAAATTCTCGCCTCCAAATATGTCGTTGTGGTTTTGTACACCTTGCTGCTGATGCTCTTTGCAATGGGTGTTTCCTATATGATTGGAGGTTTCCTGTTTGGTTTTTCAGGTGGTGAGACGAGCGGAGTCGATGTATGGCGTTCAAGTCTCTATACTTGTATTTACACATTGGTTTATACAACATTAACATTCATGGTTGGGGTTCTGACCCGTTCATCAGGAGCCGCCACGGGGATTGGGATGTTTGCGGTTATGCTAAGTGGTTTGATCATCCCGCGTGAGTTCTACAAATACGTCTTATTCGCTAATACAGACCTATCGGTATATACCCAGGGGAATTCGCCAATTGCTGGTATGAACTTGTCCTTTTCCGCTGTGGTGCTGGTCGTCTATGTGGCTGTGTTTCTGGCAATTGGCTTCATCACGTTTAACAAACGCGATGTTGCTTAATGATTATTCTGGATCGTTGCGGCTAAAAAGGGGGTAAAGGTCTGTCATGGGAATGGAATTCGACAACAATCTACCCATCTATATTCAAATTATGAATTACATCAAGCAGGAGATTGTCATGGGGAAGCTGAGCCCAGGGGACAAGATTCCTTCTGTTCGCGAACTGGCTGCGGAGCTGCGAATCAACCCGAATACGGTGCAGCGTACCTTTCAAGAGCTTGAACGTGAGGAGATCGTTGAGACAAGGCGTGGACTTGGGAGATACGTAACCAGTGAGGAAGCGAAGATTATGGCAATCAAGAAGGAAATGGCTGGGGATCTGCTGGAGCGTTTCATTCGTGGTATGCAAGAGCTGGGCTTTAAGGGCGAGGAGATCGTCGACGTGATTAAAGAAGCGGTGCAGGAGGATTCAGTCCTGAAAAATAAGAATAGGAATGTATAAGGATTCTCTTAGGGGAGAGGCAGCATATGGAGAAGCGTATAGGAAACGTGGAGAATACTGAGATTACCGAGAGCTTATTAAGCTTTACTAATGTGTCTAAGAGCTACGGGAAAAGAAAAGCACTGCATGATGTTTCATTTAACCTAGGGCCAGGAAAAATTGTCGGACTCCTTGGCAGTAACGGTAGTGGAAAGACAACCCTGATGAAGATTGCAGCCGGTGTCTCGTCTCCCTCCTCGGGTATCGTCAGCATTCTGGGAAGGTCACCTGGAATAGCTACGAGGGCGGTGCTGTCCTTTATGCCGGATCAGTCCGTGACGGAATCATGGATGAATGTTCGTGATGCAATCGGCTTTTACCATGACTTTTATCCCGATTTCGATGCAGGCAAGGCCTCTGAGATGCTTGAATTTATGAAGCTGAAGCCAGAAGATCACGTAAGCGCAATGTCCAAGGGGATGAGCGAACGGCTGCAGCTTGTGCTTGCGATGTCACGTAAAGCACGCTTGTACCTGTTAGACGAGCCTCTTGGTGGAGTTGATCCTGTGGCGCGCGATCGGATCATGGACGCTCTTGTGCAGTTTTACGATCAAGACAGCAGCATTATCATCTCTACCCATCTGGTTTCCGATATCGAGCGTATTTTTGACGAGGTTATTTTCATTAAGGATGGCTTGATCGCTCTGCACGAGGAAGTCGAGATTCTTCGGCTGAACCATGGGAAAAGTGTAGATGAGCTGTTCAAGGAGGTCTATGCAGAATGCTGAAGCTGTTGAAATACGACCTGAAGCGAAATGGGAAAGTATTGCTTGGAATATTCACTGTGACCATTTTGCTGCAAATAATCCTTGAAATGTGTGCGAAGTTTGAGTATTTGGGTAAATATTTAACTTTTACACTTGAGATTCTGTTTTATGCAATAGCGGGCAGTAC
>JAIMBU010000549.1 GCA_023511325.1 Gorillibacterium sp. | reverse complement strand
CATCAGGTCATTCAAGGCACATAACCTTACCTTATACGAATTATAATCTTTTGTGGTTCCATGTGTTGATTTTAGGTTTATGTATAGCGCCATGAAATGGTATGATGTAGAAAGCGGACATGTAATCCAGCTTAAGGCTGGTTGCAGTAATGAAACGAGAAGGGGCAATGAATATGGATGTAAAAATCATTACGGACAGCGCGGCGGATATGCCTAAAGACATCGCCCAACAGTGCGACATCGATGTCATCCCTTTGCAGGTCATCGAAGGCGAGCAGGTTTTTCTGGATAATGTCACCCTTAACCCTGTAGATTTATTTAATGGAATGAGATCAGGAACGATATACAAAACCTCCCAGCCCGCCTATCAGAGCGTAGTTGATGTCTTTTCCCGTTATGCAGCCCAAGGTCGGAGCTGCCTTTATCTATCCTTCTCATCCGAGCTTTCAGGAACCTATCAGACGGCTGTTATGGCCATGAATGATGTACTCGAGCAATATCCTGATTTCGATATTCACGTTATTGATACGAAATGCGCTTCTTTCGGTGAAGGTCTTGTCGTGTATAAAATTGCCCAATAGGCTAAAGCCGGCAAAAGCAAGGCAGAACTGATCGAAGCCTCTATCTTTTATGCTGCTCATATGGAGCATATTTTTACCGTGGACGACTTGGAGTACCTGTTGCGTGGAGGCAGGGTCAGTCCACTGGCTGCCTTCATCGGTGGCATTCTCAACATCAAGCCGATTCTAGACGTGGAGAACGGAAAGTTAGTCCCCGTGGAGAAGGTGCGTGGTCGGAAGAAGGTATTCCTCAGGATCATCGAGATCATGCGGGAGCGTGGCTTCCAATTGGGTAATCAGACTATCGGAATCAGTCATGGAGATGACCTGGAGGCGGCTGAGCAATTCGCTAACATGATCAGGGAAGCCTTCGGAACGAAGGAAATTATCATTACCATGATCGGCTCGTCTGTTGGCGCTCATTCCGGTCCGGGAACGCTCGCTATCTTCTTCTTGAATCAAGAGCTGATTTAAGAAGTCGTTTACGAAGGTCCTTGAAGACAAATGCTTAATCATTCTGATCAAAAAAAGCTGCCAGCAGTCGAGGGAATAATCCCCCGGCTTGTGGCGGCTTTTTCTGTAACTAGTTAGTCTGTCCGACGAAGCAATGATCTCAAAGCCGACGTAAACTATCTATGCCTTTTCCTGCATAACCTACATGAATAAATACTCGTCCTATCCTTTCGTCGGAACGACTCTTAAACGTCGGTTAACGGCTCTTCCCTTGCAAGCAGTTGCATCGCTTCTCGCTCAGGTACAGGTCTGCTATAGTAGAAGCCCTGAACCTTGTCGCAGCCGACTCCCTTAAGATAATTAAGTTGCTCCTCTGACTCAATCCCTTCAGCAACAACCTCAAGGTTTAATTGATGCCCAAGGGCGATAATCGTGTCTGTCAGTGCCCTATTCTGCGAAATATCTGGAATGCTGTCGATAAACACCTTGTCAATTTTGAGTACAGTGATGGGCAACAGCTTCAAATAGCTGAGGGAGGAATAGCCAGTCCCAAAGTCATCCAGGGCAATCCGAACTCCCCTAAACCTCAATATTTCCAGTTTAGCAACGATACTCTCAAAAGAGACCATAAAGATCGATTCCGTTATCTCTAATTCCAGAAACTCCGGAGCAATTCGTTCTCTGTCGAGCGTCCGCATAATCATCGGAACAAAATCATCCTGAACAAGTTGGATCACGGAAATATTAACGGCCATGCGGCAATTACTATAACCACTGCGGTGGAGCTTGGCAAGAAAAGCACAGGCCGTTTGCAGCACCCATTCTCCAATCGGAATGATCATCCGCGAATCCTCAGCAATTTTGATGAAGCTATACGGAGGCATCATGCCAAGTTCGCGACTCTCCCAGCGCAGCAAAGCTTCAAAGCCAGTAATTCTATTCGTTTTCAGATCTACTTGCGGCTGATAGTGAAGCAGGAATTCCTGACCTTTCAGTGCGTTCCGCATAAGTTTCTCGATACTCATGCGATCATTGAAGGCGGTCTGCATCGATTTTCTATAGATGGTATAACTTGCTTTCCCTTGTTCTTTGGATTTGTACATCGCTACGTCTGCCGACTTCAACAGATCCTCTGCATTCGTTCCATCCTCAGGGTAATAGGAAATACCAATGCTGACTGTCACATGTAGCTGACTCTCATTAACAATAAAGGGCTCTTTAAATTGATCGAGGATAAACTTCACCAATTGAACAGCATGTTTCTGTTCCTTGATATCAGGAAGGAAAATGACAAATTCATCGCCCCCCAAACGACAGACCATACCCTTCTCACCGACAATGGAAACAAGCCGTTTACTGGTTTCGTAAATCAGTGAATCGCCAAATTTATGTCCGAGTGTATCGTTGATATATTTGAAATTATCCATATCTACGAAAATGAGGGCGGCCTTGCCGTCGGACTGTACGAGAAAGGTCTCCATCGTCTCAAGTAAGGACAACCGATTAGGTAACTTACTGAGAGAATCATAATAGGCTAGATAACGCAGCTTTTCCTGATTCTCCTTTGAATCATTAATATCTGTATTGGTTCCTGCAAACCGGGTGATCTCCCCTTTATCATTATACAGAGCTTTTCCTCGGCCTAGAAACCAACGATACTCTCCGCTACTCATCCGGAGGCGATATTCGCACTGATAATGCTCCGTTTCCCCGTTTGTATGCAGATCGATAGCAGATAGTACACGATCCGAATCGTCCGGATGAACTAATTGGTAGAACGTCAACTGTGAGTCCGCTTGATATCCCAACTGCTCATACCAGCGGGAGGAGTAGTATTCGTTCCCGTTAACATAGTCCGTCTCCCATATTCCATCATGAGCAGCTTCCGTAATCAAACGGTAACGCTCGCGGCTCTTCCGCAACTTGCCTTCCTTCTCCGACAACTGCTCGTATTGCTTAACCAGTTCCTCTTGTGCTGTTGCAGTTGCCCGATAACTGTTCTCCAGATCAAGCTCGTATTGCTTCTTATCCGTGATATTAATCATCGAACCAGCAAAACGCACCGTCCTGCCGCTTTTGCTGAGTGCTGCTTTGCCTCTTGCCTGAAACCATAGGTAGTTACCATTCTTGGTCTGCAACCGATACTCACTATAATAAAACGATAGGACTCCCGTCAGATGTGCCTGCCGTGCTTCTTCGGCCATAACGGCATCATCGGGGTGGATTGCAGACTTCCAGCCGCCCGTAGATTCGTTTAACTCATTCTTCTCATAGCCCGTTAGTTCATAGAAGCGATCCGAGAAGAAATAAATATTATTC
>JAIMBU010000548.1 GCA_023511325.1 Gorillibacterium sp. | reverse complement strand
TTCTATATGTTGGCCAGTTGTCCTGGGATCAACCTTTGATTGAACCGATCATAATGCCTTTAACAAAATATTTTTGTACATAAGGATAAACCAGAATAATCGGACCAATGGTAATTAGGAACATCGCAAACACCATGGTTTCGGAAGGCATCTGAACCGCTGCAATATTAGAATGCTGGCTCATGTAAGCGATCATTGAATTGATCCGGTAGAGTAAAAACTGAACTGAGAACAGCTTCCGATCATCGATTAGCCAAAGAGACATCGTAAAGTCATTCCAATAGCTCAATGAAGCAAACAGTCCAACCGTAGCCAATATGGGCATCGATAGTGGTGTTATGATCTTATAAAAAATGTACCAGGGACCGGCTCCATCAATTTCTGCTGATTCGGAAAGGGCAGGTGAAATCGATTTATAATAATTACGCAGGAGAAAAATATTGAAGGGGCTGATGGCGATCGGCAAGATGAGTGCCCAGATTGTATTCTTTAGATGGAGGACATTGGTCACCACGATGTACCAAGGAACTAATCCAGCACTGAATATAATCGGGATAAAGATAAAGAAGGCAATCACGTTGCGATATTTCACTTTTTGGACGGACATCATATAACCCAAAAGCGAAGAAAACAACAGCGAGATAAATGTCCCTAGAAAGGTAACGATTAAGGTGATTTTATAGGCATTAAACACAATGCTGTCTTGAAAAACTACCTTATAGGCAGCCAGTGAAAACTGATCCGGGATAAACTGATAGCCATGCAGAATGATTGAGCGTTCATCTGATATGGAAACCATGATGGCTAAAACGAAGGGAATCAGCGTAATCAGAGAAAAAATGATAAATACGAAATAAATGAAAATGTCCAACCCGCCAAGCTTATTTTTTTTCAATTGCCTTCACCTCTCTTGCCTCTAAAATAAGGTATAGTCTTTATCATACCGTTTCACGGCTAAATTACTGCCTACGACGACGACAAAGCCAAGAATAGATTGGCAAATACCAATTGCCGTGATCATGCCGTATTCCTGTCCGCCATTGATTAAAGCGCGGTAGATATAAGTATCAATGACATCTGTCGTTGAATACAAAAGTCCGTTATTCTCGATGATTGCATAGATAAGGGCAAAATCTCCGAAAAATATACGGCCAATCGCGAGCAAAGTCATAATGATAATGGTCGGGATCAGGTTGGGAATCAGAATGTAACGAATCTTTTGCAACCGAGAAGCACCGTCCAGCGAAGCAGCCTCTAGCATCTCTTCATCAATTCCAGTAATGGTAGCCAGATAAATAATGACGGAGTACCCAACGTTCTTCCATACCGTTGTGGCCACGATAATCTTCACCCAATACTGAGATGAGGTATACCATTCGATCGGCTGCACATGAAAGAATTGAAGCAGTTCATTAGCGAGCCCGCCATCATTCTTAAAGATGATGAGGATAAGCTTGCCAACGATGACAAAGGAGAAAAAGTAAGGCAGAAAAAGCACGCTTTGAAACCATTTCTTCGCCAGACCACTCTTGATTTCATTGAGCAGAATGGCAAAACCTACGGCAAGAATGGTCCCCCAGACGAGTTGATTGAAGTTGATCCAAAGTGTATTAAAGGTAATCCGCAAAAAGTCCCCGTTAGACAGGAAAAATTTAAAGTTATCAACGCCGCTCCATGGACTCCCGAAAATCCCTTTGACTGGATTGAAGTTTTTAAAGGCAATAATGATCCCCGGATAAGGCAAGTAACAGAAGGCAAACAAAAGTAAAGCTGCGGGGAGAGCCATTAGATAATAGGATCTGTTCTTCCACAATTCTCTTGCAACATGGTTGTTCATGTTTGTTTTCGCACCCCCTATCTGTCGTTGTAATCGCTTCCCAAATAGTAAGGGATACTAAAATAATTGAAAATAGTCAAATATTTCGGTCATGTTCTAATCTTGGGAACGCTTACCTCGCCACAAAACCAAGCGTTTATCATGATATCTGTTCTAATCTTGGGGTAATGTGCAAATCTTGAGTACACCTACTAGGATGTTGTTCTTCTCGTTTGTAAGCACTATACTTGTTTACAAAGTAAAGCTTAGTAAACGCGCAGTTGGATCTTGAGGGGTGAAACGTTTGAGATTAAAGTCATTTAAATCAAGCATCATCCTCTATTTTGCCTTGATTATCTTTGCTTCTCTCACCTTACTCGGTATTATTAGCTATCAAACCTTTTCTAACTTTACCGAGAAGGAAATGATCAAGAGCACCTCTTCGATCACCGATCAAGTAAACCAAAGTCTGGATTTATACTTGAATGAAATCAAGGATTCCCTTCATTTTCTCGCGATCGATCAGAGTTTAATTGCCATTCTTCAGGATTCCATTTATGAGGATGGAATGTACGATTCCAATCAGAATCGGGCACGGATTTCCACTCAGTTGAATAATATCTTTTCGGAGAAATCCGATATCCGCGGTTACTTTATTTACAATTACGATCATCGCAAACAATATGTGAACAGTGCCCGATCTGTCGATTTCGATTCCCCATTCTTGAAGCAGGTTTGGCTCGATTTCAAAAATACCCAATATGCCTTGCAGGTCAAATTCTACGGGGCTCATAAACCCGACTACTATGATAACTACCAAGAGACCAGTAAGCCTGACAATATCATCACGATTGCTGCCAATATCAAGGATGCTTACGATCCATCCAACCCCAATCTATATGGGGTCGCTATTTTTGATTACAACGTTAACAAGCTCAAGCATATTTTTGAATCGATTGAAACACAGCTCAATATCCAATCTTTCGTGGTTGATGACGAGAAACAGGTCATTTATCAAACAGACCCCTCGCTTACGCTTGTTGAATCGGATATGACAAGCTTATTTAAAGGTAAATCTGGACATTGGACGAGAAATGTAAGCGGAAACAATATGCTGATCGCTTATTCCACTTCCTCAGTCACAGGCTGGAAAACGGTAAGCATGCTTCCCTTCACCCAGCTCAACAAGAACCTGTCTGTTATTCGCAATACTACCTTGGTTCTACTGACTATTATGATTATCGTTACCATTCTCTTAGCTTCAGCCATCACCATCCGCACAACGCATCCCATCTTAAAATTGGTTAAATTCATGAAGGAAGTCGGCAAGGGCAACCTCGATATGCGCATTGACCGTCAAACGGAATATGAAGAAATCATGGTTTTAAATCGTGGCGTTAATCATATGCTCGATAAAATGAAGGATCTGATTGAAGACTCGATCAATCGGCAGTTACTCCAGAAGGAAGCGGAGTATAATGCCTTACAAGCCAAGATGAACCCTCATTTCTTATAC
>JAIMBU010000547.1 GCA_023511325.1 Gorillibacterium sp. | reverse complement strand
GTATTCAAGCTACTTATCAAAGGTAGCGCCCTTTTACTTGGAAGTATTACCATTTACTAAATTATTTACGCTCCCGCAATGCTCACCATAAAAAGGCCCACCATGGTACGCATTGTTAAGAGGCGCGGTGGGATCTGTTAATAACATTGTACTGAATTTGTGCTAATACGTCAAACTTATTAGGAAGTTAACTTCTAAGCTTTTTTATCCTCGGGCTTACCTTACCTTTAAAAGGAGATAAAGAATACATCTTCCATAATTGTCTTGGGGCTTCTCCGGTTGAGGATTAGGCTGCTGCTTGAACAGAGCCTGAGCGAATCGCGGTTTGTCTGGCCCGAATCAGGAAGACAAGAGCGAGCAGCATCGACACCGATGAACCGACAAACATCCACTCCCCACCGAGCACATCCATACAAAGGCCGAGAAAAGCCGGACCCACCGTTGAGGCCACAGAAGAGAACAGATAGTAGAGCCCTGTATATAGCCCAATCCGTCCTGGGCCAGCAAAGCTGACGACGAGGGGATAGGAATGAATGTTGACGAGTGCCCAGAAGATACCACCAGCTAGTAAGATTCCCCGAATAGCTGTCACCTCGTGTACGAAGAAGAGTAAGAGAAACAACAGGAACAATCCGCTTATGCCAATGATAATGGTTCTGACTCGTCCGATTTTCTTGGCCAGGAACCCACTAGGAACAGCAAACATAATAAAAGCCAGGCTGAAAAACCCGATGGTCAACGCCGATGTCCCCTCGGACAGTCCTAGATCCTCCACACCATAAGTAGTAAATTGAGCTTCCACCCCACTGTACCCGACAAACCAGAAGAAGATGGCAATCAGCACATATAAGGCAGAGCGATCCTTATCCGTCAGCACCTTTTTCAACCCAGTCAGAACTCCCTGTGGCAACTCATGCTCACCTTGAGAATCCTCTCCTGTTTTCTTTTGCTCCCCATCCGCTTTATTGGCTACGGTCTTTCTCAAGACGACGACAAGCGTTGTTCCTGCCAAAAATAAGATTATGCCACCAATATAAAACGGAAGAGGTTTATTCGCATCGTACATCTTGGCTAACCCAAACAGTGTGAACAAAGCGCCAATTCCACCCATGAAGTTGATGATCCCATTCGCTTGGCTGTGTTTATCGGCAGGGGTGACGTCCGGCATCAAGGAGATGGTGGGAGCGCGGAAAATCGTCATGGCTAGCAGAAAGCCGATATCGATGACGATTAGCATCCAAAGTGCGGTGTAATGGGGCATGATGAACAGAAAAACTGCAGCGATCGGCATTCCTACCATGAGAAAAGGCAACCGCTTCCCGTAGCCGGTGTTTAACCGATCACTCCATGCCGCAACAAACGGGATGAGGAAGATGTTCGCCAAATTGTCTAGCCCCATGATGGAGCCGCGTAGAGCTTTGGATTCGATAAAGTCACCCAACATAAGCGGCATGAATGAGTTGTATAGCTGCCACACAACCGAGATCGAAAAAAAGCCAAGACCTACGATAAAGATTCGTGGATAGGAAAAAGGCTTCATATTCTTGCTCCTCCCTTATCATATAATCGCTGCCGAAAGTGTTAGTTGACTTTATTGTAACAAGCTTTTGTTAAGAGAGTACAAACTCAATAAAAAAACGGAAGCCCTCGATCATTCGAAGGACTGCCGTGATGCCTAACTAAGCTTCGAGACTAATCTACTTTCACTTTCCCTGGATTATTTAATCTTGACCCAGTTCCCTTGGCGGAAAATTGGCTCTATCGTTCCATCAGTAAGCTCGCCATCAATCTCAAGCTCTGCGGAGCCGACCATAAAGTCGACATGTGTCAGGCTGACGTTGGCCCCTCTGGCCAGAAGCTGCTCGGTATCGAGCTTCGTTCCACCTGCGATGGTTACGGGATAAGCACTTCCCAGTGCAAAATGACAGGAAGCATTCTCATCAATTCCGGTGTTGTAGAAGACTCGGTTCAACCGGGAGATCGGCGAATCATTGGCCACGAGTGCTACCTCTCCAAGGTGAGACGCTCCTTCATCGGTAGCAAGTAACGAGGTCAAATGCTCTCGGCCCGAGGCTGCATCATACTCCACAACCTTACCCTCACGGAAAGTTAGCTTAATTCCCTCCACTAAACGCCCGTTCAGATTAAGTGGAAGCGTACTCGATACATATCCGTTAACCCCCGTACGGTGGGGCATCGTGTAGATTTCCTCCGTTGGCATATTGGCTACAAAGTAGACGCCACCCTCATTTTCTCCACCGCCACCCTTCCACAGATGACCTTCCGGCAATTCCACTTGCAGATCAGTGCCCGGTGCACGATAATACAGTTTCTTGTAACGTTTGGCGTTCATGCGATCCTGGCTTGCTTTCAACTGAGCGATATGGTGGCGCCAGGCTTCCACTGGGTTGTCGCTGCCAACCCGATTCATGCCGAAAACGGCCTCCCACATCGCTTCCACCCGTTGTTCCTCGGGAAGATCAGCGAATACTTTATCAGCCCAGGCCTTCGTTGGCGCCTTGATCAATGACCAACTGATCTTATTGCTCCGCACATAGGACTGATATTTCTGCCGTGCCAGCGCGGCAGCTTTGACCGCTGTCGATACCTTGGATGAATCGATCCCACGGAATAGCTCCGGATTAGGCACCTTAATATGTAGAATTGCTCCGCCACTTTCCGCCAACTGCTCCATTTTGTCCGCTAGCCACTTGGGATAATAACCGAAGGAATCATCGGGCGCCTTCTCATAACGGATGCGGGTAATCGCTTCGTCATCCCAATCCACCTGCACGTATTTGGCTCCTGCCTCATAAGCCTTCTCGACGATAAGGCGCGTCAATTCCACCGTTTCCAGCGGTGCTTGAACGATCAGCACCTGATCAGGCTGGATATTCACCCCAACCTTGACTACCAGTTCAGCGTATTTATTCAGCATTGTTGCGAAATCCTGCATGTCTTTTTTCTCCTGTCTTTACTGCTTTTTATTTGGTTCATCTATCAACCATCATACTATCTAATTGCCGCAGAGTCATGCTCATTCCCGTTGATTACCCTCCGCAACACCTTCATAACTCGGCTAACCGTTTTGATTCGTGAAATGATGACGTTTTCATTAAACGATGAAGACTGGTATAATGGACGTGATCAGACATATCCACACAATCTATGCTAATGAATCAGGAGGGACGAACTTGAAACGAAATATTATTGTGCCGTTTGATGGCTCAGATAGTGCCCAAGAAGCCCTGAAAGCTGCAATTGAAATGGCAAAGAAATATGAAGAATCGATCGTATTGATCAATGTACAGTCGAGTTTCACTACGCCCCAC
>JAIMBU010000546.1 GCA_023511325.1 Gorillibacterium sp. | reverse complement strand
ACTATTTACTGAAATGATGGAGCAAGCAAATTCTGAGCTTCGTTTCGATGCAAATGGCCCTCTAGCGGTGGAAGTCTTTGCTCTGCCAGCCCAAGGTATGGTGGTGATTGTTACTCGTGGCAAGATCGGTCATTTCCGTGAGGAAGATCCCATGGATGAGGAAGACGTTTACGAAATGGAAGTAACGCTTGAGCAGAGCGATCTTATTTCATACGCTTTCAATGACTTGGAAGATTTAATTCGGATGGCTAAGGTGATCAAACCACAAATTAATGACGGAGGAACTCTTTTCTCATATAAGGAGAAGTGGATCCTACAATTTGATACACCGGACATGGATGAGAATGACGCTAAATATCAAGCACTTATTGCCATTCTTTCTGAATATGGGGAAGCAACATCCGTGACTCGTGCCGTTCTGGAGGAGTATGGTAAGAAAGTGATCGAGGATGGAGCAATAGATGTCTTATGCAAGCACTTTCGTTAGGGGTTAAGCTATAGTTCTCGCTTGACTTACCTGCAGGGATTATTTCCCGAGCAGGTTTTTTGTTTAATAAATATGGGGAAGCTTGGAGAATGTATTCCTTTAAGGATAGCAGAGGCGAACAGAAGAGGGTATAATGAGTGTACTTTACAAAATGAGGTTAGAGGCTATGGTATTATCGCTCATTGCCGCCGCAGCGGCTCCTGGATTTGCTCTACTTACCTATTTATATTTAAAGGACCGCTATGAAACTGAGCCAATTAAGATTGTACTACGCATGTTTTTGTGTGGGGCGCTCAGTGTGTTCCCAGTGATGGTTCTTCAACGCGCACTTATTCTGTCATTCGGTGAGAACATTTTTATGTTCTCCTTTGTCTACTCTGCAGGTATGGAGGAACTCGTGAAGTGGTCTATTCTCTATCTGCTTATCTACAAGCACATTGCTTTTGACGAGCCCTACGATGGGATTGTATACGCCGCCGCTGTTTCTCTTGGCTTTGCCACGCTTGAGAATGTCTTTTATGCATTGACGAGTTTTACGACTTTTTCCCAGATTATGCTTAGAGCGCTACTGCCTGTTTCCGGCCATGCCTTATTTGCAGTCGTTATGGGTTACTATATGGGTCGGGCTAAATTTAGCAGCAAGAGATCAACGAGTCTGAAATTCTTGGCATTCTCCTTGCTCATGCCGATTCTTTATCACGGTATTTTTGATTATATCCTGACCGACTATCAGACTTATTGGGTATGGCTGATGGCGCCGCTGATGATCTTCTTATGGAGTCGTTCTCTTTGGAAAATTAAGCATGCTAATTCAACGTCTCCCTTTCGATCTATTCTTGATGATGTGTTTAACATTTCCACATAGCGTTAATACTAGTTTGAGGTACGATGAAATTATTAAAAATCGGAAGGCAAAGGCTTTCTCTATACTTATATTTTTTAGGAAAATGGGTCCGTCCCATAAGGACGGTGAAGTCGTTTTCTTCTTAGGAGGTATGACAATTGTCTGCGCGAGTGAAGGTCCGCATTCGTTGCCGCAAATGTGGAGAAAAATTTATACTGAAGGGCATTAAGTCTAAGGGTCATATCGACACTGGGTTTAAACGTTGTCTGTGCGATAACGAAGGTGATATCGAAATTGAAGAGTTGATATGAGACTTGCCACGGGCAGGTCTTTTTTTATTTGCCAAAAGTGAATCTTGCCAAAATGAATAAACATCATGAGGTCAACAAATCCTATAGTCATCCACAAGTGGTATGAAAGGGGATTTAAAGCATGTATAAACGGATAAGTGCCATCCTGATGCCGATTGCTTTAGTTGCTGCAATCGGGCTTGGCGTGTGGGGATATCAAGTTAACAACGAAAAGAACCTGGTGTTAATTAAAGCAGAAAACCAATACCAACGTTCTTTTCAGGATCTGACGTTTCATATGGATCAGCTTCAGACTGAGTTGGGTAATATGATTGCAGTGACCCCTTCTACCCAGCATTATTATCGCAGGCAGACGATTAACATTTGGCGCATAACCAATCAAGCAAAAAATGAGATTACGCAGCTTCCTCTAACCCTCTTGCCTTTTGATAAATCACAAGAGTTATTGCATAACCTAGCCACTTTCGCCTACCAGACCTCAATTCGTGATTTAGATAAAAAACCCTTGACGAACGAGGAAATCAAAACCATGAAATCGTTATTCGAACGTTCAAAGAATATCAATAAGGATTTACAAAAGGTGCAGCAATCTGTACTCAGTAAAAGCCTTCGCTGGATGGATGTTGAGGTTGCTTTAGCCTCGCAGAAAGAAAATACAGACAATGTGATTATCGATGGATTCAAAACATTGAATAAGAAAGTTGAAGGTTACAGTGAGGTAGACTATGGCCCGTCATCGCTTGAATCGAAAAAAAGCAAAAATTTAAATAACCTGCCAGGTAAGATGGTTTCCGCTCAGGATGTACGCAAGAAAGCTGCTGATTTCTTGCAAATCAGCAATGCAACTGGACTTAAGATCAAAGAAAATGGTGCAGGAACGGAGCTTAACACCTATACAGTCACAGGGAGCAGCAGTAAAGAGGAGCAGGTTTACCTTGATTTCTCGAAGAAGGGCGGGCATTTATTGCAGTTTATGCGACCTCGCAATATCTCCCAGAAAGTGCTTGATCTGGCAGGTGCACGTGAAGCAGGGGAAGATTTTTTGAACGAGCATGGCTACGCTGACATGGTCGCAGTCAACTTTGATGAGTATGCCAATACAGCAGCCATTACCTTTGCCCACCGACGTGAAGGTGTAGTGATATATCCAGAGGCTATCATGTTGAATGTAGCCATGGATAATGGAGACATCACCGACATGCGGACAGCGGAATATTATTTGGAAGGGCAGGAAAAGCAGCCGATAGCTGAACCAAAGCTGACGGAAGCCGAGGCCAAAAAAGAGTTAAATTCAAATTTTAAAGTGGCAAGTATAAATCGTGCTGTAATTGAAAGTGAGATCAATGAACGCGTACCATGTTATCAATTTTTAGGAAAGATTAATGACGAGAACTATAAAGTATTTATTAATTCCGACACAGGTTATGAGGAGAAGGTTGAGAATTTACGTTAAATTGTAGCGCATTGACGAAACCGTTACTCAAACGGAGCAAGCTCATGCTATAATCTTCCTAAGAATATCCGGGAGGTGCGGAGATTGCTCCCCAACATTAATCAATTGCTGTATATGCAAATTAAAACCATCATTTGAAAACGTTGGTCCAAACGCTTGCGCGGGCGATGTGCGCGAGGCCGTGCAGGGTTTGGAGCGACAGGGCCGCGTCCATGAGATTGCAGGCCACGAGGAACGCA
>JAIMBU010000545.1 GCA_023511325.1 Gorillibacterium sp. | reverse complement strand
CCGCCCAGTTCAAAGAAAGAATCGTCGATCCCGATGCGTTCAACTCCCAATACCTGCTCAAAAATCTCTGCGAGCATCGCTTCCTCTCCGTTACGCGGCGCCGTATACTCACTTCCGGTGCTGAGCACCGGCTCCGGCAGTCTTTTCTGGTCCAGCTTGCCGTTCACCGTCACCGGCAGCTTCTCCAGTGCTACGATGTGCCCCGGAATCATATATTCCGGCAGCTGTCTCTGCAGTGCCTTCTTGAGCTCGGTCGGCTCGAGCCCTTCCGCCGCCGTCTTCACTACATACGCGCAGATATACTTCTCCGCCGCCGCATCTTCCCGGATGATCACCGCCGCATCCCGGATGCCTGCCTGTTGGATCAGCACCTGTTCGATTTCACCCAGCTCGATCCGGTACCCCCGGATCTTCACCTGCTCATCCATCCGTCCCAGGTATTCCATGCTCCCGTCGGGCAGCCATCTCGCTAGGTCCCCTGAACGGTACATCCGTTCTCCCGGCACATACGGATTCTCCACGAATTTTGCCGCCGTTAATTCCGGCCGATTGTAGTATCCTCTCGCCACGCCGGCTCCCCCTACGCACAGTTCCCCCGGCATCCCGATCCCGCACAACCGGGTCCCGTTCAGGATATACACGCTTGTCGTGGGAATCGCCCGGCCGATATTGCTGATCCCCACTTCGATGTCTTGCCCGGTGACCGTCTTATACGTGACATGCACCGTCGTTTCCGTGATGCCGTACATGTTCACGATCTCCACCTCCGGATACCGCTCCCACCATGCCTTCAATTTTCGCGGATTCAGCGCCTCTCCGCCGAAGATTAAATACCGCAGCGCCAGCTTCCCTGTGGCTTCACTTGCTTCCGCCTGCATCAGTTCATAGAACGAAGAGGGCACCTGGTTCAGCACCGTGACCTGCTCACGGAGCAGCAGCTCTCGCAGCGCGTAGCTGTCTTGGGCTGTCCCTTTGGGGACAATGACCAGCTTGCCGCCATATAACAGCGCCCCGTACATTTCCCATACCGAGAAGTCAAAGTGGGTCCCGTGAAACAGGCTCCAGACATCTTCTTCTGTAAATTCAAACGGGAAGGCGCTGTTCTTCAGCAGCCGGACCACATTACGGTGTTCGATGACCGTTCCTTTCGGATGCCCTGTGGTCCCGGAAGTATAGATTACATACAGCCCCTGCTCCGGCCGCAGCTTCAGTTCCTGCTGTTCTTCTGGAACACCCTCTTCCGCCAGCAAATCCTCCACGTACAGCACTTCGCCGCTGAATAGCGCATTCAGGTACAGCGCCCGGCTGGTGAGCAGCACCTGCACCCCGCTGTCTGCCAGGATATAGCCCGTCCGCTCAGCCGGGGCATCTGGGTCGATCGGCAGGTATACCCCGCCGGCTTGTACCACACCCAGGATAGCAACGACCAGATTCAGCTCCCGTTCCAGCCGGATGCCGACCATCGCCTCGGTGGCAATCCGTTGTCTGAGCTGAGCCGCGATGCGGCCTGCCCTTCGGTCCAGTTCCGCGTACGTCAGCGCATCGCCATCACAGACGGCGGCGATCCGCCCAGGGACTCTGCGCACCTGCTCTGCGAACATATCGGCGACGGTTATCCCGGTATCGTATTCGGCCTTGTCCTCATTGAACACCTGCAAGATCTGCCCCTTCTCTTGCTCCGTCACGACCTCCATCTCGCGGATCTTCTGCCGGGGGGCGCCGAGCGCTTCCTCCAGAATCTGTTCGAAGTGTACGGCCATCCTGCGGATGCTCTCTTCCTTGAACAGCACATCGCAATACGCCCAGTTTACCGCGTAGCCTGCGCTCCCCGGTTCGACCGTGACCGTCAAATCGAATTTGGCTGCTGCCGGGAGCATCTCCTCTTCCTGGATGGTCATGCCTTCTGCCGACGCTCCCACCTCTTCGTCGTTCTGCAACACAAACACCACATCAAACAGCGGATTTCGGGACATATCCCGCTGGACCTGAACGCGTTCCACCAGGTCTTCCAGTGGATATTCCTGATGGCTGTAGGCCTGCAGGCACACTTCCCGGACCTCGGAGAGAAAGCCTGCATAGGTCTTCTCTCCGGCCGGCCGGCCGCGCAGCGCCAAGGTGTTGACGAACATTCCAACCATCGCCTCGGTGTCCGGATGCGTTCTTCCGGAAATGGGCGTACCTACGATGACATCCTCTTGCCGCGTGTATTTATGCAGCAGCACCATAAAGCTCGCCAGAAGGACCATGTATTCGGTGGTGCCGGTTTCCCGGCTTAACCGCTGAACCTGCGCCCGGACTGCAGGCTTCAGATTCAGCGTGAACGAACCTCCACTGAACTGCCGGGTTTGCGGCCGTGGATAATCGAGCGGCAAATCCAGCACTGGGATTTCACCATCAAACTGTTCCAGCCAGTACTTCTCCTGACCGTGCAGGTCCCGGCGCCGCAGCCACTCGCTATAGTCCTTATATTGAACGGTCAGCGGCGGGAGGATCTCCCCGTTATACAGCTGCGTGAATTCCTTCATGATGAGCTGGATCGTCGCCGCATCCGAGATGATATGATGCATATCGAACAGCAGCAGGCTCTGATCCGCCCCGGTTTTCACGGCCTTGGCCCGCAGTAAAGGAGCTTGCGCCAAATCAAACGGCGTAGTGAAGGCGTCTAGCAGCCCGGCGGCATCTGCCGCTACACCGTAGTCCAGTTCTTCACAGGTGAACTCCATCACCGCATCCTCTTCAATCCGCTGCAACAGCTCGCCTTCGATTATATGGAAGCTGGTCCGCAGGCCCTCATGCCGCCGGATCAGCGCTTGGAAGGTAGCCTGAATCCGCGCGGGATCGAGCGTTCCTTCCAGCTTCATCACGCCCGGCATATTATACACGGTGCCCAGGTCATCCATTTGATGAATGACATACAGTCTCTTTTGAGCGGAGGACATCGGGTAATCCCGCTGGAGCGCTGCCGGCGGAATCGGCTCGAAGCTTCGCGGTCCCAGCTCAGAGAGCAGCTCGCCGATGGCGGCAACCGTGGATCTTTCGAACAGCGTCCGGAGCGGCAGACGGATCCCGGTGAGGGATTCAATCAAGTTCACCACCCGGGTTGCCTTCAAGGAATGCCCACCAAGCGCAAAGAAACTCTCGTCGATGCTCACCTCTTCCAGCCCCAGCACTTCCATGAAGACTCCGGCCAGCATAGCCTCCACCGGATTTCTTGGGGCGATAATTACCCGGTGGCCCCAATCCGAAGGTTCAGGGAGCGCCTCTCGGTCGAGCTTGCCGTTGCTTGTAACCGGCAGCCGGTCCAGCGTCATCATATGGGACGGAATCATGTATTCCGGCAA
>JAIMBU010000544.1 GCA_023511325.1 Gorillibacterium sp. | reverse complement strand
AATCCGGCGCGTTTGAGTATTTTGTCATCGGTAGAAAACCCGAGCGGTCTTACCAAATGCAAAAACGTGCTTGTCGCCGCGCAGGTCCGTGAAATATTACCTGTATTTGCTGGAATCTCTGGTTCTACCAGAACGATGTGAAAGGCCATTGCTTCGCTCTCCTCTCATCTTTTCTATTATACATGATTCTACCGAAGGTTCAAATTTAACATGTAGTTTATTTTTGGATAATCTTCCGATTACGCTTTTAGTCAATAATAGTAGGATATCCTACGGAAAGGAGCTACACCTGTGAATAAAAAGAAGATTCTGGTTGTTGATGATGAACCCTCAATCGCTATGCTACTCAATTTCAACTTGAAATTGGCTGGCTATGAGGTTCAATGCGTATATGATGGTGAAGCTGTCTTCGAAGTTCTAGCGGAATTTCGTCCTGACTTGATCGTGCTAGATCTTATGCTTCCTAAGTTATCCGGTATTGAGGTGTGTCGTCGGTTGAGGAGAGCGAATAATCTTGTCCCCGTCATTATGCTCACGGCTTTGCAGGGAATCAGCGAGAAAATAGCCGGGCTCGATAACGGAGCCGATGACTATATGACCAAGCCCTTTAGTCCCCAGGAACTGTTGTCCCGTATTCAAGCGATTCTGCGCCGTGTAGAAAATCAACCTAACACCACTTCTACCGAAGATTTTATCGAGATCGGTGACATGAAGATTATTCCAGCGAGCAGAGAAGTCAGCATGAAAAGTCAAAGCGTGGAGCTCACACCGAAGGAATATGAACTTTTACATTTTCTCTCAAGACATCGCGGTAAGGCATTAACTCGGCAGCAACTGCTTCATGGCGTATGGGATTACCACTTTCTTGGTGACACCCGGATTGTCGATGTCCACATCAGCCACCTGCGGGATAAGATTGAAAATAATCCCCGACGGCCAGATTATGTAGTCACGGTTCGCAGTGTAGGCTATAAGCTTGCCGAGCCGAGTTTAAGTAAAAGCCTTTCTTCTCAGGCAAAGTAAGACATTTCCAGGCAAAGCAAGAGGATTATTGCTTAAAGAGGTGCTTCTTAGTTTCCTGCAAAATAGATCCGTTTGCTTGTCTATTCTTTTATTCTGCTATCCTGCAATTTTAAATCAAATTTTTAATCAAGAAAAAAGAAAACCGTACTGTGACTTTTCTTAGCCTAATGTGTACCCATTGTCAAGGACATTTTAAAAAAGCCTAGATATTATGAAGAAGGTGATTTCTGTATTGTACAGGAGTCATCTTCTTTAGATTCCATTGATATCGGAAGTGATTATAGTAGATCATATAGCTCTTGATTTCCTTCTTCAATTGTTCCAGTGTTTCACAAGGTTTAATGGCAGCTTCATCTTTGAAATGCCCAAAGAATGATTCTTGCAGGGCGTTATCCCAACAGTTACCCCGTCGTGACATGGATTGTCCTAAACCACATTTTTTCACAAGCTTTTGGAAATTTGGATTTGTATAGTGAAAGCCTTGGTCAGAGTGGATGAAAGCCCCTTCTGCAAATGGAACCTGACGATTATTCTTCAATTTGAATAGCGTATCGGTGGCAATATCTAATGTGATGCGATCTGACACTTGGTACGCTAGTATTTCGTTTGTCGATCCATCTTTTACCGTAGATAAATAGGCCTTCTTGCCTTTACCATAGAATAAATATGTAATGTCGGTTAAGAGAACCTTTCCAGGTATATTCTGCTTGAACTGGCGTTTTAATAGGTTTGGCATGGTTCGGTGTTCTTTTGTTGCTTTCGCCATTCGACGGTAAGGATTAGCTTGACGAATCGGACAAATGATTTTATATTTTTTCATAATGCGTCGGATCCGTTTTAAGTTGTATACCGTGTTGAATTGTCCAGCTAATGTCATCTTGATTTGGCGCGCACCCTTATGGCGTCTACGATAGCGGAAGGCTTTGAGTATGATCTCTTTTACAAGCTCGTCCTGTTTCTCTTGTTTCACTCTGCGCTCTTGAGATGCCACAGAGAAGTAGTAATAGTAGCCAGAACGCGAAGCCCCTGCTAGCTTACATAAATAGCGGATTTTATTTTTTAGTTTGTATTTTGTGACAACAAGATGGATCAGTTGAAACTTCTCATCCATCTTTATTCTTACTTCTTCTTCCGCATCCCCCTCTCTGCCATTTCGAGTTTTTTTAGTAATTCATTCTCCGCTCTAAGCAAGTTGTTTTGGGCTTCCAATCGTCCATATTTCTCCTCTAACGACAGTTCTCTTTCACTGGGCCTACCTGAATTACTCTTGCGTGTGTCTTGAAGGCCCTCTATTCCTACGCTTCGATACGCAGACCGCCAACGCTTTCCAGCTGAGTAAACCCGATCCAACCCGAGGATTTCAATGTCAAAACCACACGCTTCAAAGATTTGTCTTGGTAGCTTTTCCTTGTCATATTCAGCGATAAAAAGGCGCTTAAATTCGTCTGTGTAAGTGATACCCTTTTCACTTACGGCCTTCACGTATGGATTTTCACTTAACCGTTTGATTTCATCCTTATTAAATATTTTTTGACTCATTATGATTCACTCCAACCTTATGTTTTTTCCTCATTATATAGAAATGTACCCTATAGAGTAGACTTTTTTAAAGTGTCTATTCTATAGGGTACATTTTAGATTGGCTAACGCCGCTCAAGGTTTATTTTTATAACGGCAGTTAAGTACATTTACAAGCCTGATGAAAGATAAGACGGAAGTATGCGGAGCGAAGAGATGACAAGATACTTGTGGTGATTATGTTCCAATAAAAACTTTTGGGAAAGATAAAGCGTCTATCTATATATTACCAAATGAATCAAAAAGAAGGATTGGCCTAACTTGAGAATAATCTGTATTTTGCTGCTTGCGGTCCTAATTATGGTGGTGCCTGGGATGGAGCCGTTCGAATCCGTTAAGCAAGAAACAATCATTGACTATGCCAAGGAAGGTGGTAGGGTTTACGCCTTAATCAAGCAAAAGGGCTCATCTGGATATGGGGATTATTTGGTCATCGATCAACAGGTTGGGAATGCAAAGGAACAGCGGATATTGGAGAAGAATTTCATGCAGCTTAAGCCTTGGAAAATAGAAGTGGCTGATATTGATGGCGATCATCAGAAGGAAATTTTAATAGCCGTCCATAAAACTACTCATTTCGATGTTGAGGAGAAAAACCGATTGTTTATTTTCAATTTCGCGGGAGAGCGGCTTTATAAGAAGTGGACCGGGTCCCAAATTGCTGGGGTGTGGAACGATTTCGCTGCTCAGGATATTGTCTCCATTGTGGGGGATGAATTGATTTTTATTGAACAAATAGGG
>JAIMBU010000543.1 GCA_023511325.1 Gorillibacterium sp. | reverse complement strand
AGATTGTTAACGAGATTTCATTTATTTGTAAATAAGATGTTTGGGAATTCTAAAGAAATTGTAAAGATTTTTCGAAAAAAAGACCCCGATGCCATGGTGGCTCGGGGACTCGCTTCCTGCACGATTTAGTTATGACCAGATAAACATTGCTCAATAAACGGCTATGCATTTACTGACCCTTCTTGTGAAGCTCACTCTGTTGTTGCAGACTATTAAATAACCAACGCAGGTTCCATTCGTACACGTGGGGCAATTTCCATTCGTCGTAAGGCTCTGGTATACCCTTCTCTAACCAAGCATCGATCGATTCGCCGCTTTGGGCACCCTGCTTTGCGTAAATTTGGATATCAGTAAGGTAATCCTTCATTTCCTTAAGGCTTGCTTTATCTGTAACATCTCCATGACCGGGAATGACGAAAGCAATCTCCAGCTCTTTTTGCAAGCGATTTAAGATATCTAGCCACGATGGCGGATCACCGTGTAGCATGGCCGGATGGGATTTGCCGAGCACAAGGTCTCCGGCAATTAAGACTTTTTGGTCTGGAACATAAACAAGAGCATCACTCTTGGTATGGCCTCCGCCAAAGGTAAACACTTCTGCCGTCCGAGTGGAACCATGAATAACCATTCGATCTGAAAAAGTAATGGAGGCCAGGACGAAGCGAACGTTCGGTATCGCCGTGTATAAATTCTCCTTATCGGAAATCTCTTCCCCAAGTGCCTTGATCACTCGCTGATCATGCTGAACGGCCAGGATACCTCGGAACGCTTCTATTTGTCCCTTAAGGCCCAATTGCCATTCTTCTGAATCAGTAGGTTTAAGCTCAGACAGCCTATCTCTGGTGCCACCAGTGGAGATAATTGTACTGTCCTTAAACACCTGATTCCCATAGTGATGATCTCCGTGGAAATGGGTGTTTACTATGTACTTTACCCATTTTCCAGTCAATTCCTCTGCTGCTTGCCTCAATAGCTCCGCCGCTTGTGGCAGGCAGAAGGTATCGACCACAAGCACGCCATCCCCAAGATCAATGATTGCCGCATTCCCCAGAGCGCCGCTGCCCGGTATTGCAATTGCAGCCCAAATACCTTGTTCTACATGATCTAGCTTAAAATAGTCGTTCATCCTAGTCTTCCCTCTATCTGCACGATCTACCTATTGCCGGCTAAACATTTCTCAATCAAGGCCATGCGAATATACAAACCGTTCTGTGCTTGTCGGAAGTAAGCCGCACGCGGATCTTGATCCACTTCGACGGAAATCTCTCCTGCTCGAGGAAGCGGATGGAGAATAATCGTATCCTTCCGCATGGAGGCAAGAAGATCACGGTCGATAATATAACGACCTTCTGTTTTGCGATATTCCTCGACCGAAGGGAACCGTTCCTTCTGAATGCGGGTCTGATAAAGCACATCTGACTTCTCCAAAACCTCCATCAGATTCTCCGTCTCCGCAAAAGCTACTCCTTTCTCCTCCAAATAATGCCTGACGTAAGGCGGCAGAGCGACATTCTCCGGTGAGACAAAGTAAATCTTGATGTCCTTAAAATTGGTCAGCATATAGCTCAGCGAATGAACAGTCCGGCCGTAAGCTAGATCTCCGATCATAGCAATCGATAATCCGTCGATTGATCCACGTTCCTTCTGAATCGAATAAAGGTCAAGCAAAGCTTGAGTCGGATGTTCGCCCGCTCCATCACCTGCATTAATAATCGGTACGCTAGCTACCGAGGCCGCCCGTTCCGCAGCGCCGATATCCGTGTGCCGCATGACAATCACATCACTATAGCCAGATACGATGCGAATGGTATCCTCAAGTGTCTCCCCTTTGATCGTTGAGGAGAACTGAGCGGCATTCTCTGTACCCATCACGCGACCACCAAGTCGATTCATCGCTGAATCAAAGGACAATCGGGTACGTGTGCTCGCTTCGAAGAACAACGTAGTCATGATTTTGTTAAAATAATAAGGATTGCGGTTCCAGTTCTTAGGGTCCTCCATGCGGGAGGCGGCAGTAAACAGTTCTTCCAGTGTTACACGATCAAATTGCTTGGCTCCTAATACGTGATAAAGGGAGGTCATATCCTATCTATCTTCCTTTCTGGATAACGAGCTTAAATAAATCCATGAATGCTCTCTATTGTTCTGTAGCTGCGTTGCCCCAAATAATGCACACAGGTTTGTTGACTGCCAGCTCTGATCCAGTCGGAGTTAGCTTGCCCGTCTTCTTATCTACATGAAAGATAACAATATTATCACTATCTTGATTGGCGGCAAGGAGATAGCTACCATCTGGAGATAACGAGAAGTTTCGCGGATTGCTCCCGCCTGTCGCTACATGCTCAATCACGCTCAGACTTCCGTCCTCTACATTTATAGCATAGACCACTATGCTATCATGGCCACGATTCGAACCATAGAGAAATGCTCCATCCTGGGAAATATGCAGGTCTGCCGGGGCATTATCACCATTATAGCCAACCGGTAGGGTAGAAATCGTCTGAATGGAGGTGAGCTTATCCTCTCGTCCAACATAACTGAACATGGTGACGGTGGAATCTAATTCGTTAATGACATAAGCATGCGGCAAGGAAGGATGGAAGACGAAATGGCGTGGGCCCGCTCCAGGATGAACGGTTGCTACCTGTTCCTGCGTCAATTGCCCACTGTCTGGGTCCATGTGGTAAGCCACAATTTGGTCTAAGCCTAAATCAGGAACAAATAGAAGCCCACTATCCGGATTCCAATTTACAGAATGGGGGTGAGGCGCTTCTTGACGATCCTTATGAATACTATGACCCCTGTGCTGAATACAGCCGACTTGCTCGCCAAGTGTCCCATTCTCCATAATGGGGTAAGTCAGGACTTGACCCCCGCCATAATTAACAACGAACAAAAACCGCTCTGTATCGTCCAAGCACAAATGGCAAGGAGCAACTCCTGAGGTCGTATAGCGGTTGCGAACAACCCATGCGCTATCCTCTGGCTCATAGGTGAGCGATACCAGACTGCCGTCTCCAGCAGTACGCTCTTCCACCGCATAAAGCGTGTCTCCCGTACGATTTAAGGCCAGGAAGGAGGGCCGTTCAACACCCTGCACCGTTCTCTTCAATCCAAGATGTCCATGCTCTTCATCAAAGGAAAGCAGATGGATGCTACTCTCTTCCTTCCCTGAATAGGTCCCCACCCATACATCGACGAGTTTGCCTGCTGTTTCAGCTTGCGGTAAAACTTTTGGATTCATTTCCCTTATTCCCTCCTTCATTCCCTGTGAAATATCAGAACAGGATAAGGAAAAAAACTTAAACTGTTGCGATATTTTTAAAAATAGCGCTAAAATGC
>JAIMBU010000542.1 GCA_023511325.1 Gorillibacterium sp. | reverse complement strand
TAGAATCTGGGGAATGCCGCTCTGCGGATGCGCTAGCACAATAGGCCGCGTTCCGTAGACTCGAGTGATCAGTTCAGCATTCATTAAATCCTTTGGTTCCCCCACACAGGCAATTCTTCCCTCGTGTAGCAGCAGAAGCTTCTCGCAATATTGGGCTGCTAGGTTCAAATCATGAAGCACGGCGATAACAGTCAAGCCGCTTTCTGCCTGCCACTCTTTTATGTAATCCATCAACTGAATTTGATAGCCGATATCGAGAAAGGCGGTCGGTTCATCCAGCAGCAATACCTTGGGCTCTTGCACCATTGTCTTGCCAAGAGCAACACGCTGGCGCTCTCCTCCGCTTAAATGCTCAACTAGACGTTCCGCAAGATGACGGATGGAGAGTCGGTCCATAATCCGCTCGATCAGAGACGAGGATTCCACTGCTTCCCCACCAAACCAGCTCTGATAAGGGAATCGCCCCATCTCGAGAACCTCACGAACAGTGAAGCCATCAGCCTGCAGCCCCTCTTGAGGTAAAACCGCCAGAAAACGAGCCCGTTCCTTGCGTGAATAAGCGGCAATGGGCCGACCATTGAGCAGAAAGCTTCCCGAATCTGGTTGATCAATTCCAGCAATAAGTCCAATCAACGTGGTTTTCCCACTACCATTAGGCCCAATTATGCCAAAAAAAGAGCCCGCCGCTATCGTTAGCGAGATATCCTCTAGAATTGCTTGGTCCCCGATTGACTTGCGCAACTGCTTCAGTTCAATCACGTTTTTGCCCTCCTTGTTAATACCCTACGCTCATAAAGCAAGTAGGCAAAGAAAGGGGTACCAATGAGCGCTGTCACCACCCCAAGGGGAATCTCTTGTGTGCTGAGAATGGATCTTGCTAACGTATCCGACCACAGCACATACGAGGCACCTGCCAAAGCGGATACTGGAATCAGTAGTCGATAATCAGGTCCCGCCAGCAGGCGGACGAGATGTGGCACCACCAGACCAACAAAACCAATCGTACCAGCAACCGAAACCGCACCAGCCGTCAGTAAAGTGGACACGCCCAGAACAATCAGCTTTGTCCGCTCGACATGTACACCCATGTAAGCAGCTTGTCTTTCCCCTAGAGCGAACAGATTAAGCGTTCTGCTGAAGCAGGAGAGTACGATGGTTGTAACAAGCAATACTGGAAAAAGCACGCGAGAGTACTCCCAACCCCGCATAGCGACGCTCCCCATAAGCCAGAAAAGAATTTCATTAATTACTCCATGTGAAAGAGCAACGGTTAGTGAAACAAATGCGCCGAAAAAGGCTTGAATAATCACACCGGCAAGAATAAGGGTCTCTACCTTCTTCCTCCCCGCTTTTCCTGCAAGTGCATAGACAAGGGCGAGCGTAATAACTCCGGCTGGAAAAGCAGCGGCAGGAAGCACCCAAAGTCCCCAGGTTGCCCGAAGTCCAAGCATAATAACGAGTGCGGCTCCAGCGGATGACCCGGATGCCACGCCAAGGGTATAAGGGTCCGCTAACGGATTACGTAGCACACCTTGATAGCCCGCTCCCGCGATGGAGAGCGATGCCCCAACCAACATCGCCAGAACGACTCTTGGAAGTCTCACCTGAACAATAATCGTCTCGCTTACGGAATCCCAGTTAGGCGTGATCCATTGAGCCACTAAAGGAAGTCGATGCAACAAAATCCGCCACACCTCCATAACCGGAATGTGAGCAGATCCAATAGAAAGACAAATGATGACAGAAATAAGCAAGAGAAGGCCGAAGCCTCCTCCGAATATAATGGTTTTGCGCATTAATCCTTTACCAAATCTGGATGAATTGCTTTCGCAATCTCCAGCAAGCCATCCGTAAGGCGCGGGCCTACCCGTGATACCAAATTGGAATCAACTGGATAGATTTCTTTATTCTTCACAGCTGTAATGGCATCAAAGCCGGGGCGCTTCATGATCTCGTCATAAATTGCGTTGCCCATCAGCGCGTCTTTTCCATAGATAATAATGGCTGGATCAGCTTTAATAATCTGCTCTGGATTGATTTCAAACCAACCTGCTTGCTCTCCTGCTACATTCGTTCCGCCTGCAAGAGTTAACAGTTCATCAAGAAACTCTCCTTTCCCGACACTCCAGCCAGGGGAGAATTCCAAAAACACCTTCTTCTTCGGTGCATCCTTGACCAGTGCGACAATCCGATCGCGATCAGCTATCATTTTGTCCGTTACCTGCTTGGCATTCGCTTGAACATTGAGAATTTGACCGACTGCTTCAATCTTGCTGATGACCTGATCAATTGATTTAGGGTCCGTTGCGTATACTTTAATATTCAAATCCCTCAGCTTCTGAACAGTCTCAAGCTGCAATCCACTTTGAGCGAGAACGAGATCTGGTTTTAGCGCGATAACCGCTTCAAGATTGGTAGTCATATCACCAATTTTAGCTTTCGTCGCGGCGGCTTCTGGATAATCGCTATACGTGTCCACGCCAAATACCATATCCCCAGCCCCTAAGGCAAAAGCGATCTCCGTTTCACTAGGAGCGAGCGTAACAATTCGCACGGGTGCTTGTTCAAATACAACAGCAGTATCCGTGGAATCCTTTACCGTGAGCGGATATGCCGTCTGTCCTAGCGAAACCTCTGGTGAAGGGGAAACTTCTGGCGACACAGTTACTTGCGTGCTGGCCGACTCCGTCGGGCTCGCTGTCACCTCTGCATTCTTAACTCCACAACCCACAAGACCCAACATCAAAACCAAGCTCAGCATGAGGATTGTTAAGCGTTTCATCGTTGTTGCTACTCTTTCTTTTCTCTCAAACATGTTCATCTCTCCTTATTACGATTGGAGCACGAACTACTTTCGGGCAGTTCCATTGCAAACGAAAAACCTCCTGTCCATAACGGACTGGAAGTTTAGCAAACAGGAATAATTCTCGCAGATAAACGCCGTTGAATTCTTAATAAATCCCAAGCGTTTTCGAAGAAAACCCAGTCAGCCAAATCCTTTACCGCGAAGGATTACGTTAGCTAACCATTAGGCAGGTCTCCTGACTCCCGGGTTCCTTGCAGCCTCGTCTTCCCGTTCTTACGAACAGTGACATTTATGGGCTGACCCTTTGGTTACAGTGGCGCGACCGCGCCGGATTCACACCGGCTTCCCTTTTCATCTGCTCATGAGAACAGACACCTAATGGCTTCATGGATATACAATTCCAGCAGTTTTCTCTCAGCAAAAAGTATAGAGGATTCAAAGTGCTTTTACAACTTAAACCTGTTCATGCACCCTTATTTATCTCTCAGCAAGCGCCTTAAGCACCTGAATAGCTTGTCCCATATCATCAGCACGCGGA
>JAIMBU010000541.1 GCA_023511325.1 Gorillibacterium sp. | reverse complement strand
GACAATAACAAGCACGAACAAAAACCGAAGCATGTTATTATGCTCGCGGCCGGCTGTGCATTTATTCGTTTTCATTACCGTTTGAGCATACATGAACAACAACCCCCAAACATTTGTTCTGATTCGAATATAACACGAACAAATGTTTGTGTCAATCGTTTTTCTCGAACTTATGTTTGTACGAACTCCGGTTCTATGTTATAATTTTCTTATTATTTTCCCGATGGAGTGATTCGAATTGACTAAATTATCGAGTCGACAACAAGCGATTCTCGATTTCATTCGCAGTGAAGTTCGTTCGAAAGGTTATCCACCATCCGTTCGTGAAATTGGCGAAGCTGTTGGGCTCGCTTCAAGCTCCACGGTTCACGGACATCTAGATCGGTTGGAGAAGAAGGGCATGATTCGCCGCGACCCGACAAAACCTAGAGCAATTGAGCTTCTAGGTACGGGTGATGATACGGAATACCCTTTCTCATTCAGCGTGGCGAGAGTTCCTCTCATTGGTAAGGTCACGGCTGGCGTACCCATTATGGCTACCGAGAATATTGAAGATTACTTCCCTCTGCCTAATCATTTTGTGGGGGATCACACCGTATTCATGTTAACGGTTAGCGGTAGCAGTATGATTGATGCTGGAATCCACGATGGAGATTACGTTATCGTCCGCCAGCAGCAGACCGCTGACAATGGAGACATTGTTGTCGCCATGACTGAAGATGATGAAGCAACCGTCAAGACCTTCTATAAAGAGAAGGATCATATTCGGCTTCAACCTCAAAACTCTACGATGGAACCCATTCTTCTTCCCAATGTGTCCATCTTAGGTAAAGTAGTCGGCGTATTTCGCGATATTCATTAAACCAAATGTGACTTAACAAACAGACCTCCAAACCCACTTCGTGGTTTGGAGGTCTGTTTGTTTACTGAACATGCCCGTTTGCTTAAATGACTTGTTTTTCTTATTGCAGTTCGACCACTCATTGGAGGAATGGCTATCTTCTTTTTGCTTTACTTAAGGATTAATACCAGCTTCGATAACCTTCGGCTCGATCTCAATCTTAGCCGGATATCCATAGGAATAACCTGCTACTCTGGACATATAACCCTTAATCGGCTTGAATCGAAATGTGATTAAATAGTCTTTAGTTAAGGTTTCCATTGTCATGAAGCCATAATCAATGGCAATCGGTTGTTTCTTAACTGTAGCGTTAATCACTTCCGGTATACCTGTTTTTAGTGTAGCAAATAGATAGACGATACTTGCTTGGGCTGTGCTAACCTCTTGATTTTTGTATTCATCGGTTGTACTAGAGAAACCCCAGTAATACCTCATGTCGCTTACAATAGGATCATTCACGGCTGCACTTTCAGTCAGGTAACCAACGCTTACATAATCCTTACCCACTGTGTAATGAACGGATGGATATTTGGCGGTAATGGGGATATTCCCTCGTAAAGTAAGGTTATCGTAATTAACATTATTAAATAGGTTTAAAGCTGTAACAATGGCTTCTTCTCTGGTAATGTAGCCCTGATAATTAAACCGATCCCCCGTACCCTCCATTAGCTTTAGAGACTTGGCCAGCTTGACAGCTGGTAGTGCCCAACTGGCAATTTGCTCTATATCCGCGTATTTCATCTCTGTATTGGTCAGATATTGAATACGATTAGAATAATGGACAGTGTTGACCAGCATCGTCGCTGCTTCTTGTCTTGTGACATACTGATAAGGTGAGAAACTCGTATCCGTGACACCGTTAACTGTACCGATCATAAAAGCTGCCTTGACATAATCCTTGTCCGTATCCGTGAAGGCATACTTGAGATCCACTGCATGCAGAAGCGCGTCCATCGTCCAGTAACTATCGTCGGCCTTTTCCAATTTAAGTTTGGCAAATATCGTCTGAACCAATAATTCCGTATATTCGTCTCTTGTCAGCTTACTTTGATAGCTTGCTTGCAGGCGACCTGGCACCAAACCTCTACTGATCGCTGTATTGACTGAGAACTGGGCCCATTTCGCTGGAGCATCATTGCTAGCGCTTGCTGTAGGTTGGAAATGCAGAGACAATACGAGGATAATTGTTAACAGGATCATTTTCTTCAACATGAAGCGTACAACACCTTTCTCAAGTTTTCCAAATCACCTTCGGGAAATTTACTTGCCTGAATGCACTCTCTATTATCTGCCTATAGAGATAGTTCGCCGTCACAAACAAACCTCCTTCTCAGGATTCCCTACATTCGCGATCCCTTTCTGATATTGATAAAAATCGGGCTCCCGAAAGAACCCGACCCGTAATAAAGCAATCATTTACTTAATTGTGCAAGGTGAAGCCTGCTGTAAATCCCGCCAGAATTCATCAACTCCTGATGTCTACCTTGCTCAGCTATTCCTTGCTCATTCACGACGATAATCCGGTCCGCATTACGAATTGTAGTTAGTCGGTGAGCAATAACCAAGGTCGTCCTGCCTACAGATAGCTCGGAAAGCGATTGCTGAATGGCAGCTTCCGTTTCTGTATCCAAAGCTGAGGTCGCTTCGTCAAGGATTAGGATCGGCGGATTCTTCAGAAACATCCGAGCAATCGACAGTCTTTGCTTCTGTCCACCGGACAGCTTAACGCCACGCTCACCAATCAGCGTATCCATTCCTTCCGGGAGTCGGCGGATGAAATCTTCTAATGATGCTCTTCTTGCAGCTTCCCAGATTTGCTCTTCGGTTGCCTTCAAGTCGCCGTAGGCAATATTCTCGCGAATGCTTCCGGAGAACAGGAACACATCCTGCTGAACAATTCCGATATGCTTGCGCAGGGATTGTAATTTGAATTTACGGATGTCGATACCATCAATAGTGATTCGCCCCTCCTCCACATCATAAAACCGTGGCAGTAGACTACAAATTGTTGTTTTACCAGCACCAGAAGGGCCAACAAAAGCAATCGTTTCTCCGGATTATGTTGGATGAGCTGACGCAGATTGAGCGCATTGTGAACGATTTGGTGCTGTTGGCCAAGCCTGCGGGGGCGGAGGGCCGCGCACAGCGCATGGTGGACATCTTGGAACGGGCGATGCAGGAAACGGAACCGGAAGCGGCGGTCGGAGGCGTGCGGATGGAAATGCGGGCACCGAGCGAATCGCCGTGGGTGAAGTGTTCGCCAGGGCAACTCAGTCAGATGTTTTGCAACATTTTACGCAATGCGGTGCAGGCGATGCCGAACGGAGGCGTCATCCAGATTGTCGTTACGGAAGAAGCGGACTGGGTGGTGGTGCAGATTATCGACGAGGGCACGGGCATTCCGGACGAGCGGCTCCCGCACCTTGGAGAGCCGTTTTTCACAAC
>JAIMBU010000054.1 GCA_023511325.1 Gorillibacterium sp. | reverse complement strand
GGTAAAGACGATCTCAGCCAGTGAAAACCGGATGGTAAACCAAAAGGAATTGCGAAAGTCAGTATCATCAGTAAAAATCGTCTTGAAATTACTTACTCCAACCCACTTCGGTGCATGTGAGGCAATCCCATCCCAGTCAGTGAACGAATAATAGAATGACATAAGGAATGGTATGGCAATAATTAAGGTGAAGAAGAACAACGCTGGACCGATAAAAACCCATTGATGTAGCCATCCATTCCATCTTTTTCGGCTCATTGGTACTCTCCTTTTTTAGGTTTCTGATGTAACTCCATTATATGAAAGCGCCCCCATCCTCTGAAACCGACGCACTTGACCCCTTGGGTGGAATATATTGACCTACTCTTTTTCTGTGATACGATGGATGAAGACGCTATCATTTCAAGCAGTGACCTTGATGAAGAAGGAGTCGACTCATGTTTAGAACGAGTATTCGGAATAAGTTAATCTTCTTTCTACTCATAGCGATGCTGATCCCCATCACCATATCGATCGTGGTATCCTACTTGTTCATTCGTAATACCGTCTACAATGAAGCGGAGCAGAACAACACGGTCCTCCTTTTCCAAGGCAAGACCAATATTGAGAATTATTTGAGCAACCTGAAGAAAGCGACACTGGCCGTATATAATGATCCAGATTTGTTCCTCGTGCTAGATGAATCAGACACTCACTCGGAGGATGCTTATTCCTGGTGGCCCGCCCGCAATGAGGTGAACCGTTCGCTCCACTCGATCAGCTACTCCGTCTTCGAAATTCGCCAGGTCTACCTCTATATGGAGAATCGGCAGCAAGGCTTTGCGCTTCAGGATAAAAACTTCACATTGACGAAGGATCCGCTAGCGAACTTTACTCCACCTAATGCGGAGCAGGAGCTTTATATTGAACCGCCCCATACGATGCATTCCTATGGCCTACGTTACAACGTACCCATACCCAAGGAGAAGGTGTTTACCTTCTATCGTACCATCTACAATGACCTGACTAAACGCAAGCTCGGCACCCTCGCTCTTGATGTAAACCCTGGCTTTATTGCATCACTCTGTGCACAGCTCTACACCCCAGGAAAAGAAGAGGTTTTCCTGCTCGACCCGCAAGGGCGGTTGATCTACGCGCCAAACAGCGAGGACATTGGTAAAACTCTCGATTCGGATTGGGTTGGTGAACTGGCCCTGCATCAATCAGCAAGCGGTCACTTTCGCTGGAACCATAAGGATTTCTCCGGTCTCATTCAATATGAGAAATTGGAGGGTGCACCCGCGGACTGGACGCTAGTTAAACGAATCTCCTATGATCAGCTTTACCGTAGCGCTCGGCAGCTAACCAGCATTAATACGGCCGTCTTCAGCATTTGTTTGATCATCGCTATCGCCTTTATGATCGGTATTTCCCTACGCTTCACCAATCCCATTCGTCGCTTAGCTGGTTACATGAATCGCATCCAAGAAGGCCATCTGAATGTGGATATCGACATTAAAGGCAATGACGAGCTCGCGATGCTGGGCCGTCGCTTCCGTACGATGATGCAGACGATTAATAACCTGATCCTGCGCGAATATCGCTTGCAGATTGCTAACAAGACTAATGAATTAAAGGCACTGCAAGCACAGATCAATCCGCATTTTCTCAATAATGTGCTGCAATCGATCGGCACCGTAGCCCTACAGCATAATGACCGCAAAGTGTATTCCTTGATCGCTTCTCTCGGTAAAATGATGCGCTACAGCATGAACACAAGTGAATCGGTTGTGCCTTTATCCGAGGAGATCGCGTATACAAAAGCCTATCTTGACTTACAGCAGCAGCGGTTTGAGGGAGAACTCGACTACACTCTGAGTCTCGATCCTGATGTTGCTCATGTTCTTGTGCCGAAGATGACCTTACAGCCGCTTGTGGAAAATGCCTTTAAGCACGCCTTCTCGCTGACTGGTGGTCATAAATCCCTAGCTGTTCGCTGCTATCTGGAGGATAAAGAGGTCGTTATCGAGGTAAACGATAATGGTCCTGGCGTTGATGAGGAGGTCCTGCTCAAATTACAAAAGGAGCATATTGGCGGTGATGCGGAAGATCAGGCTTCCCCAGCAATTGACGGGTCAGGGGAGAGCGAATCAACGGGAGGCGGAGGAATTGGAATCGCTAACGTCCGCTCCCGACTGAATCTGCTTTTTGATACGAAGGTTACAATGGAGCTGGCTAATCTGAAGCCTGAGGGCTTTTCTGTGAAAATTTGGATTCCGATAAGAAAGGAGGTTAGGCGAGATGAAGGTACTGATCGTGGATGATGAAAAGCATGTCCGGGAGGCCATTCGTCTCCTCGTGGATTGGCAGCTTCATGGAATCAACACTGTCCTTGAAGCTGCTGACGGAAAAACCGCAATCGAGCTGATGAATAGAGAACGACCCGAATTCGTCTTTACGGATATGATCATGCCGGGTATGCATGGAACCGATCTGCTTGAATGGCTACAGGTACATGCTCCCGATACGAAAACGATTGTCATCAGTGGGTTTGATGACTTCGATTTTGTCCGTAAAACCGTAAAATACGGCGGACTTGATTATCTACTCAAGCCGATTGATCCTGAACAATTGGCCGAAGCCGTGAACCGTGTGGTGGACAGCTACCGTGAAATGGAGCGCGGCCGGGCGGAGAATCGACGGACCACGATGGAAATTAACGAAATTAAGCCCGTGTATTGGGATAAAATGTTCTCCCAGCTACTCGCAGAGCCTGACTATATCAGCTCCATGAGGGAACCCCTTGACCGAGAGTTTAAAATCTCACTGGATGGTACTTCATGTCGGATCGCTATCTTGAATGTGGAGAGTATAAGTTTGTCTGTTCGCAACAAGTTTGCTACTGGACTTGATCTGCTTTACTTCTCCCTACTGAACATCTGCAACGAATTCTTACGTAAATCAAGAAGAGGCTATGCGTTTAGGCAATGGGACAGCACAAGCGATATCGTTCTACTGCTGTGGAAAGACCTAGATGATGCCGAATCGCTGCTCAGGCGAATAGATAAGGGAATCGAGGATACGCTTGGCGGACAAGGTGAATTCGGCTTGGGTAGCGTACAAATCGCCCCCAAGGGCCTCCTGCAATCATTTCGCGAAGCAACGACAGCACTCGATCGCCGTAATCTGCTCAAGCAAGGAAAAAAGATCCACTCTTACCAACCAGCTACCGCTCTTGATATGAACAAAACGGTGTATTTTGCCGATTGTGAGCAATACCTGCTGGCTGCGGTTACCGGAGGTAACGAGAAGCAGGTCATATCCGTGCTTGGTCAATGGTTTACCGTCATTCGCAGCCTTTCGAGTATCTCGATGGAGCAGTTTAAAGCCTGGATGAACGAATATCAGCTCTTGCGCAACCGCTGGTCACTGGAACTATGTCCAGATGCAGATTCACTGAGAAATTCCAACGGACAGGAGGATCGCTTCAGCAAAATCCCCTTAACGAATGACGGTGTACTCGACATAGCTGGCTGGGAGCAGAAGTGGGCCTTGGATCTGACGGCGCTCACCCGTGATGTTCGCTTCGGCGGCAATAAGGAGCAGCATGTCATCTGGAAAATCGAAAAATACATCCGCAGTCATTACCAGACTGACCTGTCCCTGCAGGAGATCGCCGAACGGTTTTTTCTCAGCCGAGAATACATCTCGCGCCGCTTCAAGCAAGAATTCGGTGAGAATCTCTCCGATTACATCGGGCGTGTCCGCATTGATCAAGCCAAGCTCCTCCTGACCAACCCGCATATTCGTATCGCTCAGATCGCTTCCATGGTCGGTTATGCGGATGAGAAGTACTTTAGCAAGGTGTTCAAGAAGCTCACCGGCTGCAGTCCCAATGATTACCGTCACCGTGACGGTGTAGAACAGTGATCTGTTCAAGTCATATAGGGTACGAGAAAATCCTTAAGCTGGCTGGTGTAGCCTTCCCGATCCGCAAAAAAAGCTTTGGCATGCCCTGCCCCTGGGACGAGGAAAAGCCTCTTCTCCGGGGCTTCTGCTGCTGCATAGAGGGTATGTGCCATCTCTGCTGGCACAAAGGTATCCGCTTCACCATGAATAAATAAAATCGGTTTCTTCGCTTTCTGTACCTGCTTGACTGCAGATGCTTCGCTGAAGAAATAACCAGCCCGCTTGCGACAAACCAGGCTAGTTACCGGAATGAGCGGGAAAGCAGGGAGCTTAAACATACGCTTCATTTGATAGCTCAGAATATCCCGCACCGAGCTATAGGAGCAGTCCGCTATGATTCCCTTGACTTGATCAGGCAGCGCTTCTCCACTCGTCATCAGCACAGTCCCCGCTCCCATCGATACACCGTGCAGTAGAATCTGACAGTCTTCCCCCCTGCTCGCAATCACATGCTCGATCCATTGAAGCAGATCCATGCGATCATGCCAGCCAAATCCCACATAGTTGCCTTCACTTTCGCCGTGTCCACGCAGATCAGGCATAACGACATGATACCCAAGCTCCTCATGGTAAAAGCGAGCAAAGACCCCCATCCCCTTGCCTAAGCTATCATATCCATGGACCAGAATAACTATCTTATCTGTTGGTTTAGGCGCTTCAAGCTCATAAGCATATAAATGTAGCCCGTCTTTTGTGAGCAAACTTTTTCTCTCATACGAGGTACTCTCAAACCACGCCGTACCCTCTGTCCAGCCTTTGTCCCCCTCAAGATCGGGACTACTTTGCATGAACGTCTTTTTCTTGCGTAAGATTGCGTAATTATAGAAGTAACTTCCGGCGCCAAGCAGGATGGCGCCTAATACAACAAGGATAACTACAGAACCCTCCAAAAGGTACTCCATAACCGTAACATCTCCCTTATCCTTGATCCTTGATTCCTTGGCACAATTATATCACAATGGCATATCAGCCCTGCGCTCCAGCCAGGTCATTCGTTTAGTTAGGTCATCAGGATTCGTCCACTGCTAACCATTGCTCATACAGCCGATCCAGCTGAAGCTGAACCGTTTGACGTTGTAGCCATCCGGCTTCCAACTTAGAATGATTTGTAGTAGCATCAGAATGAGCTGAATAATGGTGCATGGAATCAGTCGATTCGCTATCCGCCTTCAATTGAGCATCAAGCGTTGTCAATTGTTCCTCCAATTGACGAATGCCTTGCTCCAGTTGATCGCGATGGATCACTTCCAGCCGATTATCCGGCTCCAATCGATTTCTTCGCTCATTCGTAGCGGAAGCTGTAGGTAGAGGAAACGGCTGATGTGGATCATCCTGTTCACGAAGCGCAGATAGTTGGCTGCGCTTTTCCTTATAGGCGTCAAAGTTCCCGATGAAGGGAATGATCTTCCCCGCCCTCAGCTCCCATACCTTCTCTGCCAGTTTGTTGATGAAATAGCGATCATGCGAAATGGCTAGAATGGTCCCGGGAAAATCATCTAATGCCTCTTCTAGCGCCTCTCTAGACGCGATATCAAGATGATTGGTTGGCTCATCCAATAATAGTAAGTTGGGCTTGCGCTCCATCAGCAAGGCAAGTCGTAGCCGCGTCCACTCGCCACCTGAAAGGGCTACGACTAGCTTAAAGACATCTGCTCCATAGAACAAGTAACGAGCTAAACGCCCTCTGGCCTCTCCCTCCTCAAGCGCGGCTTCTCGACGAAAGAATGCTAGCACGCTGATCTTCTCTGTTGGCGGGAGTTCTTCTTGCGCTAGATAACCTACCTCCACCTGTGCTCCAAGCGTAAGCTCACCACCATCAGGCAACGTCTCCTGCATGAATAGCTTGAATAAAGTCGTCTTGCCGGAACCATTGGCACCAACAAGAGCAAGCTTCTCACCATATTCAAGCGTCCCCGTCGCTTGCTCCAGCACAACTTGGTCGCCATAGCTTTTGCATAACCCTTCGAAGACAACGGTTTTACGCCCTGACCGTCCTGCGGCCTGCCAATCAAAGCCTGCCGCTCTCCGCTCAAGCACTGGTCGCTTCAGCTTTTCCATCCGATCTAAGGTCCTCTGCATCGAAGCGGCTCGGGTGAAAAACCGCTTATCTCCACCAATACCGCCCCATTCCTGAAGCTGGCGGATCGATTCTCTCATTCTCCGCATTTCCTTCTGCTGCTCCTGATAATTGGCAAACTCGCGAAGCAGCCGCTCTTCCTTTTCCTTCAGGTAGCCGGAATAATTAGTCGCATAGAGGAAGGCTTCCCCATCCTCCAGCTCAATGACTCTCGTCACGACGCGATCGAGAAAATAACGATCGTGTGAGACGATCAGACAGGTACCGGTATAATCATTGAGAAAGCCTTCCAGCCACTCAACACCATTTAAATCAAGATGATTGGTTGGTTCATCTAAAAGCAGCATATCAGGCTGTTCAATTAACAACGCAGCCAGCGCAACCTTGGTCTTCTCGCCACCCGACAGGGTTTGGAACAATCTTGTGAAGCGGTCCGGACGAATGCCAAGTCCAGCAGCAATCTGCCGAATCCTTGCATCCATTCCGTAGCCGCCTTCTCGCTCAAATCGCTCCTGCAGATCAGCATAACGAGTGAGCAGATCACTTAACCGCCGCTCGTCACTGATCATCTCGGGATCCTGCATCTGCTCTTCCAATACCATCATGCGTCCTTGGCACTCGCGAAGCTCCTGATATCCAGCGGCTAGAACATCGTAGACCGTACCACCAGCCTCGCCTGCTTGAATCTGAGTGAGATGTCCGATTCGCGTTCCTTTTTTGATCGCCAGCTGACCCTCATCAGGTTGTGAAGCGCCGCTGATCATGTGGAGTAAGGTTGACTTTCCGCTTCCATTTGGTCCGATTAAGCCCGCGCGCTCACCGTCGTGCAATTCCATTGTTATATTTTCCAGAACCACTTGGGCTCCGTGATATTTTTTTATTTGTTGGCAGCTCATGATTATCATTAATAAGATCCTCCTTAAGGATCTCCTACTTCCCTAGCTTTCTTACCATTAACAAGAAGAGCCGCAGGAAAAATCCCTACGGCTCTTCTGGATAACATCCGGTTGAGGTTAGAGTAGGAGTCTTTTCTCGAATGGTGAAACAGATTGGGTGAAAATGGACAGACCTCTCCCGTACACCAAATCTGTATGAACGATGCCAGCCATCGCAATGGGGAGCTGGCTAATACGGTCATTCACGAATTCGAAATTCATCTCCTACTCACCTCCTCTACATACAATATTTATATACTACAGGAAAACAGCTAGTCTTAGCAAGTGAGCCTTTTCTTATAACTATATTTTCTGAATGGGCAGGTAAAAAACAGTAAATGGCGAAAATAAGCTGTAATGAAGTTGGACACTGAAGTAAACGAGAACGAAAGACAAAGGAGCCTTCGACGGATGAACAACAAAACAGTAATTGTCACCGGTGCCAATTCAGGAATGGGGTTAGCCACAACCATTGAACTAGCTCGGCAAGGAGCACAGGTGATCATGGCCTGCCGTAGTGTGGAACGTGGAGAAGTTGCCAGAGCCGAAGCGATCCGCCAGAGTGGCTCCACATCGATTGAACTCATGACGCTCGATTTGGGCTCTTTGGCTAGCATTCGTGCATTTGCAGTGGCCTTTTACAATAAGTTCCCGGCACTCGACGTTTTGGTGAATAATGCAGGCGTCGCCTCTTTGAAGCGAGAAACAACCGAAGACGGCTTCGAAGTGATGCTAGGCGTCAATCATCTTGGTCATTTTCTGCTGACCAATCTACTACTGGATGCCTTGAAACGCTCTCCAGAGGGACGGATTGTTAACGTTTCATCGGGTGCCTATAAGGTGGGGCGGATTCATTTTGAAGATCCCTATCTGACAAGGGGCTATAATATCGCCAAAGGATATGCGCAATCCAAGCTCGCGAATATCCTCTTCACCAGAGAGCTTGCTAAACGACTGAGTGGATCGACTGTAACCGCTAACTGCCTACATCCTGGAGCGGTGGGAACAAGCATCGGTGTGGATCGAAAGACTGGCTTTGGCAAAACCATTCTTGCTATGCTGCGTCCCTTTTTTCTCACGCCAGCCCAAGGAGCCGAAACCGCTATCTATCTGGCAACCAATGATGAGGTAAAAGGAATCAGTGGGGAATATTTCTATAAAAAGCAGCTTACTCCTCTGCCGGATAAGGTTAAGGACCCGGAGCTTGCAGCAAAATTCTGGGCATGGAGCGAGCAAGAGGTTAAATTGTAGGATGCTGATATATGCTGAATGAGCAGATTAAATTCGCCAACTAATCATATTTAGTAATCGAACCTAACCCGTCAACCAGGAACTTAGAACAGTCTGATAGGATCGGAACCGACTATAGATTTCAACGGCCAACTTCTCATTATATGTACGTACGGTCAGATTACGGTCATCCACCATTTCCAAGGCGGATATGGTTTGCTCTTCTGTAAAGATACCAACCTCTCGGCAAGAGCGTATCACTCCTTTCGGTGAGCCTGCATCAATCCCTTCATGCTCAAACAGAACATCTTTAGCCGCCTACCATGTTGCCTCAAAGGTGAATTCGAATCTGCGGCAATTCGACTTTTCAAGGGAATTCACTAATTTCAAACCACCCTTCTACCATAAACAAATTATATCATTTCTAATAATAAAATATAAAAACCCTAGTCTACCATTTCTCGGCCTAACTAATAAAAGCATCCTCCAAAGACGCGGTTGCGTTCATGAAGGATGCTTTATTATTTAGGCTTTCTAAGTCTTACACTTTCTTCAAATGCCAGAAAGCGCTTTGGTAGTCACCTTGCAATTCAGGGACGGACAATCCAGCATTCATCAAGTAATCTCCGCCGCAAGCCCGCTCCACTCCATCCACAGCATAATCATACTGGGCGTTCAAACCCTTCAGACGGAGCCAAGACATCACATCATTGGGATTGGCCAACACACGGAAATAAAAGACAACCGCTTCCGTTTGGTCAGGAGCCACGTACATCCATGCTGCCTCGTTGCCGGCGAACGGACTCAATAAGCGATAAAGCTCACCGAATTGAACAACAGGTCGAATATCCTTATACAAAGCCACTTGCTTGCGGACCTCGTCCTTCTCCGCTTCAGTAAAGCGGGTCAGGTCCAGCTCGTAGCCAAAATTTCCTGACATCGCTACATGTCCACGTGTTTGCAGTGAGGTCATGCGCTGCACCTGATGATTCGGTACAGCAGATACATGTGAGCCCATTGCAACAGTTGGATACACCAGACTCGTCCCATACTGAATTTTCAACCGGGTGATCGCATCTGTATTGTCACTAGTCCAGGTTTGCGGCATGTAATAAAGCATACCCGGATCGAACCTGCCACCACCACCGGAACAGCTTTCAAATAGAACATGCGGGAAAGCAGCTGTGATTTCCTCCATTACCCGATATAAACCCAGCATATAGCGGGGAGCTGTTTCACCCTGGCGTTCTGGAGGTAAAGCAGCCGAGCCGATCTCAGTCATATGACGGTTCATATCCCATTTCACGTAGGTAATTGGAGCAGAGGAGAGAATGCTGCTAACGGCATCGATAATGTAGTCACATACTTCAGTGCGGGAGAGATCAAGAATCAGCTGATTGCGCGCTTGGCTGCGTCTGCGGTCCGGCACATGCAGACACCAATCCGGATGTTCGCGGTACAGCTCACTGT
>JAIMBU010000540.1 GCA_023511325.1 Gorillibacterium sp. | reverse complement strand
ATCCAAAGTACGGAATCCTCTAACCGTATTGAAAAAATTATAGTAACACAAAAGAGACTTGAACTGCTGGTTAGGGATAAAGTCGCGCCAGAAGATCGTTCTGAATCAGAGATTGCCGGGTACCGTGATGTCTTAGAGTTAATTCATAGCTCATCAGAACATATGGAACTAAACAATAACATAATTAAACAAATGCACCGCGATCTAATGCAATATGCTACTGGAATTGGTGGACGTTGGAAGCTTGCTGACAATGATATAACCGAAGAGACTGCAGAAGGAGAACGTTTTATTAGTTTCCATCCAGTATCGGCTTTTATGACAGAACAAGCCATGATTGATATCAATAGGGTTTTTAATCAAAGGAAAGATCTAGGAAGTATTAATGATTTAATCCTTATTGCTGTATATGTATTGGATTTTCTGTGCATTCATCCATTCTCAGATGGTAATGGTCGAATGGTCCGCTTAATAACGCTCTTGCTGCTTTACCATGCTGGATATGAAGTCGGACATTATATCAGCATAGAGAAGATCATCGAAGAAACAAAGGAACAGTATTTCAACACGTTATATCTATCATCTATAAAATGGCATGAGGGAGAAAATGACTTCCTCCCTTGGATTGAATACTTTCTCAGCATTATGATTAGAGCTTACCAGCGTTTTGAAGAAAGGGTTGGTAGCGTGGATCGAAGTAGAGGGTGGAAGACTCGGCAAGTCGAAGCAGTAATAAGAAATCAAATTGCTGATTTTTCCGTGGCAGATATACAAGATCGTTGTCCTGGTATTGCTGCTCCCACCATTCGAAATGTTCTTAACAGTCTAAGTCAAAATAGAGAGATAGAGAATATATCTAAGGGAAGACATGCACGGTGGAAGATAAACATAGCTAAAGGGTAAGCTGCAGTTGATTGTTTGAGGGGCGATGCAACACTAGCTCACACAATATTGACCTTGAAGGACGATAATCCTCAAGGTCCTCTTTTTAAGTTATGGCCGACAAACTACATTGGTATAAACGATGAAAAGATTTACTATAATAAGATTGAATAGAATAGGTGAATAGATGAACAAATACAGTATAACAAAATATAATCCGATTTTCAGAGAACGTATACTTCCTTATATCGAGCAGATGGGAATGTTTGTGGAGAAACCCTGAAAAAATGCGACCTTGTGGGTAAAAGCCTCAAGGTCATTTTTTTCCCTCACCCAGTGTCGAATAAATCAGCGGCTAAACCTGTAGATGCTGCCTCTGCGTGGAGATAAATTGAGGAGGATAATTTATGAAGAAGCCTATAGGTTAATCCATTAGGTCAAATTCCTACAGTAGGTTTCTAATCCATAAATACAATCGCGAAGGAGGTTTAATTTTGATAGAGATCAAGAACGTATCCAAGTGCTATGGTGAGAAGAAGGTTGTTGATGGATTGTCTTTCTCAATCAAGCAGGGAGAGCTCTTTGGTTTTCTTGGTCCCAATGGAGCAGGGAAAACGACGACAATTCGGATGATGATTGGCCTGTTAAAGCCAACGGAGGGCGAGGTGTGGATCAATCACTTAAATGTGCTTCAGCATATGAAACAGGTTCAAGCGGATATCGGGGTTGTGTTTGAAGCCCCCAATCTCTATGTCCGTTCCACGATCAGGGAAAACCTCAACCTGTTTGCTAGCTTGTACAGTTTACCTGCCGGACGGGTCGATGAGGTGATGGAGAGCTTACAGCTACAGGATCGGAGCAGCTTCAAGGTAAGCCAGTTATCTAAAGGCTGGAAGCAACGGGTTCTGATCGCTAGAGCTCTGCTGCATCAGCCAAGGATTTTATTTCTGGACGAGCCAACCAGTGGCCTTGATCCCAATACCGCAGCGTTGATTCGCGATTTTATTAAACAGTTCAAGCAGGCAGGAACAACCATTGTGCTCACAACACATGATATGATTGAGGCGGACGAGCTTAGTGACCGCGTAGGCATTATGTATAATGGCAAGCTGGTTGCGATGGATCACCCCCAGACCTTGAAGTCTACATACGGTAAGAAGGAGCTTCGCATCGAGTTCATGAAGGATGGGCAGATCGTGATCAAGAAGTTCCCAACGGATGGCAAGGAAACAGCCAAACAGGTTTATGATTTAATGACGGAGCGAGAGATCGTCAGTATACATACGAAAGAAGCCACATTAGCAGATGTCTTTGCTGCACTGACGGGGAGTGAGCTGAGTTGAGGAATGTGTGCAAGCTGGTTATTCACGAAATAAAGGACGTATTGAAGAATCCTGCCGTCATTATCCTCGTGCTCTTACCCATATTCATGTCGATCGTCATGGTAAGTGTCATTGATATTGAGGGGATGGAGATGATGTTATTATCCACTTGGGTTCTATTTGCCCAGGTGATGATCGGTATTATGCTGACTGGACCCAACCTGATTGAAGAGCGGGAGGGTAATACATTCGATGCTTTGCTTTTGTCACCTTTACGCTTTGGTGATATTGTAGGCGCTAAAGGACTGACCAGTCTGATCTTCTCCTTATTCGCGCAACTGGTTGTGTTGATTGCTAACCATGGGTTTAGCAGTGAAATCATTCCGGCTTTGTTCTTTATGGTGTTGGGCGGTGTGATCTTTGTTGAGGTAGGTCTGCTGATTGGGCTTATCGTTAATTCCTCCAAGAATGGAGCGGCGATATCGGCTGCGTTAATGGTTATTTTCTTTCTGGTAACCGCTGTGTATCAAGCGATGCCCGATTGGACCTATTGGTTGTTCGCCATCATACCTAGTATTGAAGTGGTCGTTAACCTCAATAGTGTCTTAGCGGGGAATGGTTTTCCACTTGTCGAGACAGCGATGTTAGGGGGCTGGCTTGCCGTATTTACTTTGTGGCTTGTCTGGATTGGGAAGAAACGATAAGCTGAATGGCTTTATAAAAAGGATAAAAGAAAGTGCGATATGTATGAGCCGAAAGCGACTTTGAGAAAATATATTCTAACCACCTTCTCTTATTTCAATAAGAGAGAATATATTTTCTCCGGAGCCGAGGCCATACATATCGTATGTCTGATCCCACCCTTTAGAATAGGTTCTTGACTAGTCTTTTATATAGGCATTTGAATAGATTTTTGGATAAGCTTTAAATAGTCTTTAAAGACGATTATAGCCGGGAGAATTAATCAGCATGAGAATCAGGACGAAAACAAGATCGATTCAAACCAACTTATTTGTCATCTATTCGATCATGATTATTTTAGTTAGCCTTTTTTTGGTGAATTCATTTTACACCTATGAATCTAATATTTTAAGAAAGCGAACCTTTGAATCGATCCAGGACTTATCGCATAGTCTTTCCAAT
>JAIMBU010000539.1 GCA_023511325.1 Gorillibacterium sp. | reverse complement strand
ATTTTCATTTCGAACATAGTCACCTTCTAATGCGTCAATCTTAATCTGGGCCGCGAGTTCATTTATTCCACGCCCTGCTTTCCCTTGATTGACTAGGTCCCTCCAATAACTATTATTTAAACTGAAGATATAACGCTCATTAACAATGAGGTTGTGATCTTTCTCAACTATGGAAGAAGCCCCTGCTCTTTTAAGCGTTTGTATATACGAAGCTTTGTCTTCTGGTCTGTAACTACTACCCATCATAACGCCTCCTGCATAATTTTTTGCACGCTTTTTCTAACATTTTAGCCGTATTAGAGAGCGTACTAACTGTGGCTACTTACTGCTAATAATTTGACGATAAATCTACGTGATTACTCCTGTATGTACTCCATAATGTCCGAGATGCTAATACGACGTTTAATTCCCTTCTTATTAGCAATATCGTTCAGTGTGTCTAATATGCTTATTAGCGTGTCCAGTTCAATCCGCTTAGTTTCTCCGCTTACTATGTCAAGAACCGTACCTGGTCGAGTCTTTGATTCAACTGCTAGTTTATTCCTCGTGATTCCTATTTCCTCCAGGATTTCTCCAAGTTTAAATTTTATTCTACCACTCAAAAAGCAGCCCTCCTACCTGTTCGGTTTCCTAAAATATAGTATAACAGAAATTACGGATAACCTTTAAAACTGTTTCACAAACCGCTTGACGTATTACTCCTGTAGTAGTATTATTACCTCAGAAGGTTTACTACAGAAGTAAAACCACAGGAGGCCCACGCATGACAACGTACAATATTAACGTTTTCAATTGTCTCACCGGTAACTTCGACCTCGGCACCGTTACGCTTTCCATCCCGGAGCCACAGCAAGTCCGCTTTGTCCGTCAGCCGTCCGGTAATTTATTCGTATCGTTACTCGGCACTAATCAAACGTTAATCGCGTTGCCCGCGCCATTCTCTCGCATTACTGGCGCAGACAGACGTAGCGTGCTTGGAAGTCTGACGCTAAATGACGCACAAGTCCGGGAGCTCGGATTCATTCTCCCGCCGGAAGGAGTGAGCGACAATGTACGCCATGCCGAATTATTACCTGCCTGAACCGCATTCCCACACCGGGACAACGCGGCGATCGCAGAAGCGCGCTGCAGCCATTATCCGAGCGCTGGCGTGGTTCCTGGCACTCGTGATCGACCGATTAGCTTCGTAACCGTAGAGGAGGAAAATTAAATGCGCGCGAAAGTGACGAAATATAAAGGCTTTCGGATTCAACAAGTAAGCGACACCGTGTTTTATGTCTTCACGGAAGACGAATGGGCTTATGGTGCCTATGCGCGATCTTCCGAGTGGGAAGCTTGCTCCATGAAAGAGGCAAAGGACTTCATTGATATCTACTAAACCGCCTGACGAGTCCGGAGGGATACCGGACGAAACGGGAGCAAGCGCTCCTGTCGTGGATATCCGCTTTACGAGTGTTAACGTTGCAACGTTGACTCTCACATAAAAATATAAGGAGGACTGTCGTAATGAAGCGGGTTTCAATTGTTCATGGACCGTACGATACGGCTGACGTTGAGTACGAGACGTCAATCGGGTATGTTGTCGCCGGAAATATAGGTATGTATATACAGGAGGGCACAGTCCTCGCCGTCCGCGTCACGAAGACACAGCGGGAGAACGTCGTTGTGGCTAAGGGTAATACAATTACCGTTGGGGAAACAACCCGCGGAGATATCGCGATATCAGAAGTTTACGAAATGCTTGCGGGTATGACCGGCTTCGACTTCTTCGCCCGCTACATCGTGGCGAGTGACCAAGATGCTGATTTTAATTTAACGAAATAACCGTGCGACCTTCTTCGTTCCTCCTGCCGCGCGGACTACTGATTTAATCGGTTGGGTGGCGCCAAACACCCCCGGAAAGACCGATGTTACATCGTTCCCGCTGCATAGGCTACGGCAGGAACAACGCATCCGTAACGGCGCTAGACGCTACGGACTTCATTCATCATGCCGTCAACGTGGCTACAAACACCGCGACGGTAACGCTGACTTACGCCAATAATTCAGCAATTTACTTTGAGAGGCGCTCGACTGCGGCTAGAACCGTTGGTCGTGTGCTTTCTCTACTTTATACGGAACATGCGTTCGTAAAGTTTCGAAAACTTATTTAAAATAGTTTGCGTATCCTATGCGTTATTGCCGATGTCCGGTGTCTTATATAATGTGAGACAAATTTATCAGGGAAGTGTGCGGATTCTCGTAGGAGATCGGCTATTATAGTAGGCGGTGTGCTGTAGGCGTATAGAATCGGAGACGTCCGGTGTCTAGTGTAGTATAGCCGCAAAAATAAACTTTACGTAACCGCCGGAAAAAGTGTGCGAAAGGAGTTAGGAGATCGTCTATATAGTAGGTGGCAATTTTACGCAAAAGTGTGCGAAACGGGTTAGTAGCGTGTTGATTAGAGTGGAGGAAGAAAAAGGAGGCGTATAAAAACGGATACGTCCGGCGTTTAACGTAGTGTGAGGCGAAGATGGCCGTAAAAAACTTTGCGCAAAAGTGTGCGGAGTAGCGTAGGAGATTGGTAATTACAGTAGGAGGTGTGCGAAACAAAGGGTAGTCGGTATATTCACAGTGAAGGAAGAAAAAGGAGCATAATACCCTCATTTAAAGTGATAGTATTCCACGAAGGTAAAAACGCGAGGGCGGCGCGGTAAATCCGTACTACGGATAATAAGGGAGACGATTATTAATGCTTACAAAACTTCAACAGACGGCCGACTACCTTGCAACCGAAAGTAACTTCGTGCTGGCTCGTGCGGAGGCAGCCGGAATCAAACCGCACAACTACGCATACCTCACATTAATAAAGTCGCAACTAATCAGCATAGACGCCCATGCGACAGTGATCATGCAAACGGATGCATTGTCAGAGGAAAATTACGCGGCAATTCAAGGCAGCATATTCGACACGGTTGTCCGCATGAAAGTCATCGCTGAGCAGCTTCATGTCTGCGGAAGCGTGGATGCCTCGTTTCAGTCTCGACTTAACCGGAAGATACTATCGGCCTATTCCGCCTTCGTGGATATTGCGAGGGCACAAGACAAGGGACCGGTCAAACACCAAAAGAGAATTCGGCTTGAACGCGCAGTTGTTCAAAATCTCAGCAAGCTCGGGCGGTTAACCGGTGATGTCGAAGAACGCAGAATCCGGGAAAAGACTCTGATTCTCGCAGCTTAACGCAATCGGCGCGGTGTTCGGTTAACGCTGAATGCCGCGCTACTATTATTACGTAAGCTCACGTCGAATCAATCTGATTCATCGGGAGCATAAGTGCCTGCCGCGTCGCTACGCTCCTTGCCCGTCTACGCT
>JAIMBU010000538.1 GCA_023511325.1 Gorillibacterium sp. | reverse complement strand
TTATTAATCTGCTTATGAATATTTAACCATAAAATAGATCCCTATGATAGGAAGCTACTAGGGAATCGACCAGGAGATAACGAAATCCCAAGGAGGCTGTCAGGGATTAAATCGGGATGATTGAAATTTCCAGTAGCTGTGAGAAATTGAACTGGAGTGAATTCAAGTCCCAGCAATAGTGTTATGGGGAATTCTACGCAGACAATTGAGTCCCAGAAGCAGTATTTGTGGAGGATTTTACACAGAGATTGAAGTCCCAGCAGTAGCACTAGTTGTACGGAATTCCACTTGGAAAAAATTAATGATATATACTCGCCCCTATAGTGGCTCCGAGTATATATCGGGTTATTCTCTTTACACCAGAAACAGGTTCCAGTATTCCATCATTGGCAAGACCATGCAATAATATCCTTGCATGCTCCGGTTTTACTTCCAACCATCCACATACATCCTTTGCGCAAAAAGGTTGCTTGTAGCGCATCGCTTGCTTGACAATTTCGCGTTGTTTCAATGGTAGGTTTATCTGCTCTGTTCCATACCACCGTCCCAATATTTGTTGGATCATCTGCTGGCAACGACGAGGCTTCTCCTTCACTTCATCGTAGGAGAAACGGATTATTTTCCAACCATCAAGTTGTAAATGATTCTGCCGAGTTAACTGATCAGCAAATTGCCAACGGCTCACTTCCCGGGAGTGCGGACCGTAGCCATCGATTTCAAAACAAACCTTATGGGGTGGGCGAAGATATGCGAAGTCAAGGTATCTTGTCCCATCACGGAAATCCGCTATCTCATACTCAGGGTGTAAATGTTCGAGACTTCCCACCGCTGGCCACCAGACTTCTTGAATAAAGCTTTTTTCCGCATGACTGTGCCCTTCTTTTAGTCGTCGACGGGACTCCCCTTTTCGTTGTTCTTCATGTTGCTTCAGCCAAGCTTCATAATAATGCTCAAACATTCCCAACTCTCCTCTCGCTAGAGAAAACCGCATACAACTCACACGCATACAACTGATCTTGTCTAACTTACACGTACAAAATTACACATTCCTGACACAAAAAAAGTCTCTCATGGCATAGAAGTACGCAAACTCCAATCAAACTCCAATGGACATAAACTCCACAAACCCCGATGGACAAAAAAACCGCCCATTCCCATTAAGGGTATTGAGCGGTGTGCTTCACCTGTCTATATTATAGATGATATGTAATCAAAGGTCATGCTATATTAGTAAAATTGGGCATCTTGTATGGTCCGCGCTAGTGCGGCTGCTCTGGATGAATTTAGCGCGGTTTCATAGCGCTAAATCGCGCTCTTCGGCCGCTTCGGGCCGATTAGCACTGTGCCACAGTGCTAATTCACACAGACCGAGCTTCGCGGCTGCTCTGGGTGGATTTAGCGCGGTTTCATAGCGCTAAATCGCGCTCTTCAGCCGCTTCGGGCCGATTAGCACTGTGCCACAGTGCTAATCACTCAGACCGAGCTTCGCGCTGCTCTGAGTGGTTTCTCAAACCGTTGGCTCAGCAGGCAACTGCCAGTCGATTGTGCTGAGACCCTTTTCCGCCAAAAAATGGTTTGCCTGAGAGAAAGGCTTGCTACCAAAGAAACCTCGGTAGGCTGATAATGGACTTGGGTGCGGAGAACAGATAACATCATGTTTTTTAGTATCAATCATGGGTAGCTTTGTCTGTGCCGGTGCCCCCCAGAGAATGAACACTACAGGATGCTCCAGATCATTGACAACTTGAATGATTTTATTAGTGAATATCTCCCAACCCATTCCTTGATGAGAATGAGCGTTATTCGCTCGTACAGTGAGCACCGTATTTAGTAAAAGCACGCCCTGTTTAGCCCAGTGAACTAACGATCCATGGCTTGGAAAGCGACAACCCAGATCACTCTGCAGCTCCTTGAAAATATTGCTCAAAGAAGGAGGCGTCGCTACCCCTGGTTTAACCGAAAAGCTCAGTCCGTGCGCTTGATTAGGCCCATGGTACGGATCTTGTCCAAGGATAACAACCCTAACTTTATTCTTTGGTGTATGATGTAGCGCATTAAAAATATCGTTCATATTTGGATATATCGTTTGAGTCTGATATTCCACTTTTAGAAATGCTCGGAGCTCTTTATAGTATGGTTTTATAAATTCTCCATCCAAATCATCCGCCCAATCGTTGTGTAGAATCTGCATGATATTCACCCTTCTCTACCTATTTCGTTAAAAGAGCATATTCTATTATGAAGTGACCGCAATCTACTTTCAGAACGTATAATCAGACAATCTAATCTTAGAACGTTTACTATCAAATAACCCACTTTCAGAACGTCTACACAACCCAACTGTAAACAACTGCATTCTATTCTAGCATATTTAACTCAACATCAGACTTAGAAATTCATATTCCTCCAACAGGTAATAGTTCAGTTTAGACACCGCATGCAATAGGTGAATACCGAACGTTTTACCATATTAAGTATTAAAAGTTCGGTATTCATCGGCTATTTAGTAGATTTGACTATTCATAAACGCATAGCTAAGCTATAATAGGATCAATCACATACTCGTATAATAGCGGGAATACGGCCCGCAAGTATCTACCTGGTCACCGGAAATGACTGGACTACGAGTGAAAACACGATTGCGCAGACCGAAAACGCATTTGTTTTTGGCTCTTTGCCTGTTCTTTCACTCGTTATGTCGCTAGCTCCGGGAGGAGTAGCGGCATTTCTTTTTGTTAAATAAGCTGATGTTCTTTCTTCTGATCGCAATATACCTATTGATCACACACTCTACTGGAGGTTTTATCACCATGGATATGCTTAAAGCAAAAATTGTTAACGAGGGTATTGTCCTCTCTGATCAAGTGTTAAAAGTCGATGCCTTTCTCAACCATCAGGTTGATCCTGTGCTCATGATGGAGATTGGCAAAGAATTTGCCTCGCGTTTTACTGGGGTGCCGATCACCAAAGTGCTTACCCTTGAATCCTCTGGTATCGCCCCATCGGTCATGACCGCACTAATCCTGGGTGTTCCACTTATCTTCGCCCGGAAGCGCAAATCGCTTACGTTAACCGAAGACCTCCTGGTTCAGAAGGTTCAATCCTTTACCAAAATGGAAACCGTTGAGGTTGCTGTGTCCCAGAAATTCATCACGGCTGACGATAAGATTCTTATCATTGATGACTTTCTTGCGCATGGTGAAGCTGCATTAGGGCTTGCCCGTATCGTTGAGCAAGCTAACGCAACGGTTTCAGGAATCGGTATTGTCATTGAAAAATCTTTTCAAAAGGGTTTTCAGAAACTGGGTCAAGCTGGCTACCGCGTGGAATCATTGGCTCGAATTGCTTCCCTGGCT
>JAIMBU010000537.1 GCA_023511325.1 Gorillibacterium sp. | reverse complement strand
AATATAGGTATTCAAGGCAACAATATATTGAAAGGCAACCTCAGCGATGGCAAATGTACAGGCGGTGTCCGTCCCGCTTTATGGTTGAAGCTGTAATGGAGTCAGGAATTTGATACGTTCCACCAATGGACAAGGCTATTCTGGCTTTGTCCTTATTTTTATGCCACAGCAATTAAAGGTGAATACTGACCTCTTCGCTCGATAGGTATTCCTCCTCGCCATTCGCATACCTGACCATCAAACGGCAATCGTCAAAATCGAAAATGCGCTCCAAATTATTTCTTTAGGCTAAGAATGGCGGTGGAAAGTTTAATAATGCCTCACTACCGACTAGGTTACATATACTGTAAGCTAGTATTGTTCCAAAAATGTATAGTTTTACCATTACAAAGAAATACCGGGGGGTGACAATTGCATCATCTTCGCTGTCTGTTTTTGGCTTAACAGGCTTATGGTATGAATGTGAAACGGAGTACCGGGATACACCCCGGATTCATGTAATGGGGAGGTAATCGTTAGTGAAAAAAAGGCTTTTGAGGTTGTTCTTGTCCGGAACTATGCTGTTGTCTGTTCTTATTGTGTTAACGCCTTTTTCTTCTTCTGCCGAGGCCGTCACAAAGTCTGGCAATCCGATTGTCACCAGTATATTTACCGCCGATCCTTCTGCGCATGTGTGGAATGGGCGGATTTATGTGTATGCGTCACATGATATTTTTCCTTCCAGAGGCAGCGATCTGATGGATAAGTATCATGTCTTCTCATCGGACAATATGGTCGATTGGGTGGACGAAGGGGAGATTCTGCGCGCCGATGACGTGCAGTGGGGGCGGCCGGAGGGCGGATTTATGTGGGCGCCTGACGCTGCTTACAAGGACGGCACCTATTATTTCTATTTTCCACACCCTAGCGATTCAAACTGGAATAACTCCTGGAAAATCGGTGTGGCGACAAGCGACAAGCCTGCCGCAGATTTCACCGTGCAAGGCTACATTGAGGGACTTCCGGGCAGCAATATGATTGATCCTGCTATATTCCGCGATGATGATGGAACCTACTACCTGTATGCCGGCGGCGGGGGAACGAGCTACGGCGTCAAGCTGGGCGATGACATGGTGTCGCTAAACGGATCCCTTCACCCGTTCACCGAGCTGGAGAACTTCCATGAAGCGACATGGGTTTTTAAGCGGGGCAGCTTGTATTATCTGATGTATTCCGATAATAATCCGGGCGCCAACCGGATGCGGTATGCGACCAGCAGCAATCCGCTTGGACCTTGGACAAACCGCGGTATCATTCTCGATCCGGTATATGGCAGCGAAACTTCGCACGGGTCGATCGTGGAGTATAAAGGGAATTGGTATATGTTCTACCATAATGCCCGGATCTCCTCCAACGGTACGCTGCGTTCCGTCGCGGTTGATCAGTTGTTTTTTAATCCAGATGGAACCATTCAAAAGGTCATTCAAACGACGGACGGCGTACCGGCTGTCGGGCCGCGTTCCCAAGCTACGGAGATTAAGTATGATGATCTAATCAACGAAAGCTTCGATGCCTATACCCGGAAAACGGAATATGCGATGACCAGCAGCAGCGTATCCATTGGGGGAGGGGCGACCCGGCCGGATACCAATGTTGAGAATATGCATATTCAAGGCTCCTATATCCAGTTGAATGGCATTAACGGCGGTTCAGGCGGCAAGGCGCTGCTTACCGTTCTCTACTCTTCCGGAGACAGCGGATCAGCCTTTAAGGTGGATGCAAGCGGCGATACGGCTGGAGACGGCTATTTCTTGTCTTTGCCGGGTACAGGAGGCTGGGGCAACTACACCGGTCGAACCAACCGGCTGATTGATTTGAACCCGGGTACGAATAATGCCATTACACTGAGCGGCGGTATGGGAGGAGCCAACGTATCCCGTGTAATCGTATCTTTAATTCCGGAGACATCCCAAGAAACGCAATATCCCGTAAGCGGTACCAACGTGTCCGTTGGCGGGGGAGCGGTCAAATCGGGCGGCGTAGTTGAGAGTATGCATATCCCAGGCGCCTATTTCGAGTTGACCGGCATTAACGGCGGGGCGGGCGGTCAGGCTGTTGTAACCGTAATTTACGGATCGGCGGACACGCAAGCAACCTTTAGAGTGAACGCCAGCGGCGATACGAGCGGCAACGGTTATTCACTGACGCTGCCCGGCACAGGAGGGTGGAGCACGTACACCGGAAGTGTCAGCCGCACGGTGGCCCTGAACGCGGGGGCAAACAATGTAATCCGGTTCAGCAGCGGTACGGGGGGAGCCAATGTAACTCGCGTAATCGTATCGGTCACTCCCTGAAACGGTGCAGAACACAACGGTCACGGTTTATGACTACATGTACTCATTCATAGCGAGGAGGAGTAAAAATGATTCATGTATTTGAAAAGCAAACCTACAAGAAGCGGTTGGCTGCATTGCTGATTGCCGCATTGTTGTGGACGGTCCTGTCGCTCGCTCCCTCAACTGTTACCGCAGCCTCTGCTTTCACGCAGACTGCCGCATCGAGCTACAGCGCACAGTTTGGCATTCAGCTGGAGTCTTCCAGCGAGGGCGGTCAAAATGTCGCTTTTATCGATAACGGCGACTACATCCGGTTCGACGGCGTTAATTTCGGAACGGGCGCAAGCGCTTTTTTTGCGCGGGTGGCCAGCAATGCAAGCGGCGGAGCCATTGAAGTCCGGCTGGGCAGCGTCAATGGCACGCTGGCGGCTACATGCACCGTGCCGGGTACGGGCGGCTGGCAAAACTGGACGACGGTATCCTGCGCCGTGGGCGGCAATCAGACCGGAAACCAGACGTTGTTTCTGAAATTTACGGGAGGTGCCGGCAATTTGTTCAACATGAACTGGTTTCGATTCGACCAATCCGCGCCTCCTCAGCCGACTGGCGGTGATGTCGTCGGCAAAGTGATCGCCGGCTACCAAGGCTGGTTCAATGCGGCGGGTGACGGTTCGCCGAACGGCAGTTGGATTCACTGGTCCAAGAATAGCTCTGCGCCGGGAACGGGCAGCAACGTCAATTTTGACTTGTATCCGGATCTTCGGGAATATTCGAAACTCTATCAAACCAATCTGCCCAATCTGAATAACGGTCAGCAGGCCCGATTGTTCTCATCCTATGACCAAGAGACCGTCAATAAGCACTTTGAATGGATGCAGACCTACAATATCGACGGCGCAGCTTTGCAGCGGTTTGGCGCGAGCCTGAGCAGCACGTCGGCCCCGTCTCTGCTGATAAGGCCCACAGCCACAGGAATGTGCATTGGTCTCTTTTCCGGCTGGCCCGGTGTCGGTGAACAGGTCTGTTTGAAGGTAAGGGCATATGT
>JAIMBU010000536.1 GCA_023511325.1 Gorillibacterium sp. | reverse complement strand
GGCCATCCACGCTGTCCGAACGATAAATATTGTACGTTTCGGCTAATGGAACAGAGCCCCAGGTGAACTGGGTGCGATAAGGGAATTTATATAGGTTTTGAGCAAGACCAATAGGCGCCGCTGTGATTTCCGTATCCGTCTTGATTGCCAATTCATTGGAATAAACGGATTGCACTTGTCCAATCGATCCGGTCAGCACATAATAATAGGTTGTTGCCTTGTTCAATTCTAGATCCACATATTCTGTTGCTTGACCATCATAAACCTTCTGATAACCGCTGCCCGAGGTCGCAGAGCGATAAATCTGATAGGAGGTCGCATTGCTGATTCCAGCCCATTTCAAGCTTATAGTCGTTTTCGACTTTGCGTCACTGGATAAGAGCGGTTTAGCCATTACGGCAACATGCGCAGTAGTGGTCAATACCGGAATAGCGCTGTTCAGATGGCCCGTCGCATCAAAGGTCCCTGGACTTTGATATTTCGAAGAATCAATTGGATCCCAGGTAACCGGCATATTTTGTGTGGTCCCGTCGGAATTGGTAAGCTTGACAAATCCGGGAAGTATAGGTGCAGTACCTGGCGTTGTGCCGATATAAGAATCAGTAGCCGTGGAGGTATTTACTGTCATCGTTGCCAATGCACTGATTTGGGAAGCGGTTAAAGCAGAACCGTAGACTCGGTAATTGTCCACCATCTCATTTACATAAGGATCACTCCAAAAGGATTTCCCGATATATCCTGAAAGTGATTTGCTAGCGTTATAAATCTCACTCGGATCGCCTGTTATAGCTTTACTTGTAAGCAGCGTCCCGTTGATATATAATTGCTGCGTTTTATTAACGCTATCGACGACTAAAGCGAAGTGGGTCCAAACATTGTTCAGAAGAGCACTGGCCTGAAAGTGCTCGTCCCCCTTGGATGTTTTTAAGCCTCCTTCTCCACTGGTTTTCAGATAGACATATTTGCTAGTGTCCGTTCCGAGACCCGTGATAAAGCCGTTGGCACCAGTTCTCAAATAAACATTCGCTGTCACCGTAACATTATGAACGCCGTTCAAAACGCCATTAGGAATGGTCACATAGCCGTTCGCTGTTCCGTCCAAAGACACTGCGCCGTAGTTCTTACCCTCCACCTTCCATGTCGCGCCGCTGGAAAGAACACCATCGTAACCGTGACCGGAGGTGTCATGAGCAATCGTTCCGCTGGTTTCGTTAAAATCGTACTGTACCAGTAAGCTGTTATTCGGCAAGGTTTCATACGCTGAACCCGCTGCCGCAAAAGCTGTCACTTGGCCGCCAAGCACAAGTACACATGCGAGCAGACCGGAAAGTAATTTATTCGTTTTCTTCATCATAGAATGCTTTCCCTCCAAACATAAAGTATCGGATCGAATTCATAGGTTACCATGTTCCAGCTGCAGAATCCGAATCTGTCCAAAAGGATCCGTTATATTGAATCTTTAATTTGGACAAATCGTTAAATACAGAACTTGCTGTTGTGATCACACCATCTATGGTTGTCGTGACAAGATCGTTGTTATAATAAAGGGAGTAATTCGTTACAATTTCACCATCGATTTTTACTTTCATGTCAGATGTTATAGCATTTTCAAAACTGGCATGGATTAAAATTTCAACCTCACTGGTTGCAGAGCCATCAACGCCGCCTGTTGGTGCAACAGACAAGTCAGAGTCTGTCCAATAAGATCCGTTGTATTGAATTTTTACTTTTGACAGATCACTGAACACATTGTTGACGGTCGTTACAACGCCGTTCGTAGTCGCAGCAACAAGAGTGTTGTTATAGTAAAGCGAGAAATTAGAAATAACTTGACCGTCGATTTTCACTCTCAATTCAGACGTGAAGGAGCCGGTAAAGCTGGCCTGGGTGAAAAATCCAACCACGGAGGAGCCGGATCCACCATTACCTCCTGTGGATCCCCCATTGCTGCCTGTAGATCCGCCATTACCTCCTCCAGTAACAACTGGTGTTATCGTAACGGCCGGCCCTACGGTTTGCTGCAGTGGTGCTTTTTCAAAAGCAACGTTATCGGCATTCACCTCTGCCAACGTGATAGTACCCTGACCTGTAACTTGTATGGCTGAATTCAGCACCAGTCTTGATACGCTCGTATTCTCGGAAAGATCAATATTCACGTCTTTTATTTGCGCTGCGACGATCATTTCTTTAACAACGGTATGATTCTGAGTTTGTATGTCCACGTCATCGGCTTCGATTGTCACCCTTTCAAAAGTACCTTCAAGAATAATTCCCTTGCCGGTAGATTTCTTTGAGATAACAATCTCAAGGCCTGATACATCCACAGCTACGATTCTAATTTGTTTGCTTGATAGTTGCTGCACGGTGATTTTGTTATAGCTGCCGCCTTGGATGTGAATACTGTTTGGGCCACCTCCACGGATAAAGGTATCTCCCTCCACGGTAACGTTATTTAATATTGCATTTCCTTCCCCAACTTCTTCCCCGATAATCAAATCGCCTGTGATATGCAGATTTTGAAGCTTAACATTGCTTGCTTTAATCATGACAGTAGAATGAATCGTTTCGATCTCCGTTTCCGGTCCAAAGGTCCCTGCCCTGTCATAGATGGCCGAACGGGCCTCCAATGCTTTAAGCAACGTTACTACCGCTTCTGCCCGCGTAATCTGACTCGCAGGTTTAAAGCTTCCATCCGGATAGCCGCTCATAATTTTTGCTTCATAAATCGATAGAACGGCTAGCTTGCTCCACACCGCAATTCGTGAGATGTCGGTGAAAGGAAGCACTTCTGTGCTTGGTTTAAGAGATAGGATATGACTCACAACGACTGCAGCTTCTTCTCTTGAAATCTGACTCTCGGGATGGATTGTCCCATCGGGATATCCGGTAATGTACCCTGCTGCTTGGGCCTTGGCGACGACCGGATAAGCCCAACTATTATTTTTAATATCACTGAAAGTAATTGCCGCGGTCTTTTCAAAACCGAATGCATTGTTTACAAGAGCAAAAAATTCTGCTCTTGTTATTTGATTATTCGGCCTGATGGTCCCATCTGGATACCCTTTCAATATTCCCGAATCCAGCGCTTTTTGGATGGATTCCTTAGCCCAATGCGATTCGTAATCCGTAGATGCGTTGGATTCAGCGAATGCATTGGACAGTAAAGATAATGACATTAGTAAGCTAAGTATGATCATGGCCAACTTTTTATTAAGCGCTTTCAAAATTGCCAGCCTCCTCGTGCCCAAAAACCTCAGGTGTTTACTTGGATAAACGGAACCGTGCATTCTCGACATCCGATATCTTTCACTCCTTCTGGATAGAAATTTCTTTTCTTTTCCTATTGTTGATATTTCTGGCCATTAT
>JAIMBU010000535.1 GCA_023511325.1 Gorillibacterium sp. | reverse complement strand
GCTTAAAGGTAAATCCTTATTGATTTCTGGGGGTCATTTAATTATGTTTAGACGTTTTCGGTCTGATATTCGTGCGGTTTTCGACAACGATCCCGCAGCCCGTTCCAATTTTGAAGTTGTTTTAACTTATTCTGGGCTACACGCCATTTGGCTGCACCGTATTGCTCACTGGTTTTACCAAAAACACAGCTTTGCCTTTGCTCGCTGCGTTTCTCAATTTGGCCGATTTATGACAGGAATTGAGATTCACCCGGGTGCTGTGATTGGGTCGCGACTTTTTATCGATCATGGGATGGGTGTTGTCATTGGCGAAACCTGTGAAATCGGTGATGACGTCGTTCTTTATCAGGGTGTAACACTGGGAGGAACGGGCAAGGAAAAGGGCAAACGCCACCCTACCATCGGCAGCAATGTCGTCATAGGCTCCGGAGCGAAGGTGCTCGGCTCCTTCAAGGTAGGCGATTTCTCGCGAATTGGTGCTAATGCGGTAGTGCTGAGTGAAGTGCCGACTAACAGCACTGTAGTTGGCAACCCTGGGCGGGTTGTAAAGCGAGATGGTATTCGGGTCGAACGATTAAATCATACAGATTTTCCTGATCCTGTTATCGATATTTGTGGAACCTTGCAAAAACAGATTGATGAGCTAAAACAATTGTTAGATCCTGAGAAGGGCAAAAATGGAGGCAGATTACAGTGACACTTAAAATTTATAACACACTCACACGTATGAAAGAGGATTTTAAGTCAATTGAACCGGGGAAAGTAACCATGTATGCCTGCGGACCGACAGTATACGATTATATCCATATCGGCAACTCGCGTATGGTTATATTCTTTGATGTTGTACGCCGATATCTTGAATATGTCGGTTATGAAGTCAGCTTTGTTGTCAATTTTACCGACGTGGATGATAAGCTGATTCGCAAAGCAAACGAGATGGGAAGCTCAGTTCAAGAGCTTGCTGATAAGTATATCCAGGCCTATCATGAGGACACAAAGGGACTCCGGGTTGGCAAAGCTCTAAATCCCCGGGTTACCGAGAATATCCCGGAGATCGTAGCTTTCGTGAGTGGATTAATCCATAAGGACGTCGCTTATGAAAGCGGAGGTGACGTCTACTTCCGCACAGAAAGCTTTGAAAAGTACGGCCAAATCTCTCACAAGAATTTAGAGGATCTACAGCACGGAATTCGGGTTGAGGTAGATGGGCGCAAGAAGAGTCCGCAGGACTTTGTTCTGTGGAAGAAAGCAAAGTCAGGCGAGATCAATTGGTCGAGCCCTTGGGGAAAGGGACGGCCAGGGTGGCATATTGAATGCTCCGCCATGGCTGCCAAGTACCTGGGAGAGACCATTGATATCCATGGAGGTGGCGAGGATTTGCAGTTCCCGCATCATGAATGCGAAGCCGCGCAATCTGAATCTCTGCATGGAAAACCACTTGCCCATTACTGGATGCACAATGCTTTTCTTAATATTGAGAATGAGAAAATGTCCAAATCAATGGGCAATGGCCTGACAATCCGTCAGCTTCTCAAGGAAAATCGCGGGGAATGGCTGAGGTTTGTCATCCTCTCCACCCATTATCGCAATCCGCTTAATTATAATGGTGAGTCTCTTCATCAGGCGGAGGCAGGAGTGGAGCGGTTGAACAACAGCTTTGCCAATCTTCGCTACCGTTTGCAGACCTTGGAGCAGGTTAATGCTGCCCAAGAGACAGGCAACCTGCCTGATCTGGGTCAAAATGAGGCCGCTGAAGTTAAGCAGGCTGTAGAGCAAGCGCTGGCCCACTTCAATCGGAGTATGAGTGAGGATTTCAATACACCGGACGCCATCACCGCGATGTTCGATCTGGCAGCAGCAGCTAACCGGTATATGCAGGTAGATAAGGCTGCAGCAGACTCGCTCAAAGCACTGATTGCAGCATTTGAACAAATGGACGCTGTACTCCAACTGCTCTATACAGAGGAAGCAGAGAGCGTAGACGAAGAAGTTGATCGACTCATCGAGGAGCGGCAGGAGGCTCGCAGAACGAAAAATTGGAGCCGTGCTGATGAAATCCGTGAGTTTCTCATAAACCTCGGGATTATTGTTGAGGACACCCCACAGGGCATTCGCTGGCGGCGGAAATAAGGAGCACAATTTCATGGATAACACGATATTCTCATTTTTACCCGCTAAAGAACCTAACTTGATGAATCCACTTGCGTTAGCCTTTGTTGGTGATGCTGTCTACGATCTGTTCGTACGTCAGTTTGTTGCCTCTCAGCCTAACCATCGCCCTCACCATCTGCATTTGGAATCGACGCGCTATGTTTCAGCCAAAGCTCAAGCTAAAGCCCTTGAACGGTTGATGCCGCTTTTGTCTGAGGAAGAGCTGAACATGGTGCGGCGCGGGCGCAATGCTAAATCAGGAACGGTGCCAAAGAATACGGACGTGCTCGTGTATCGTCACAGTACTGCTTTTGAATGTCTGATTGGATATCTCTATTACCAGCAGAAGTTTACCCGTCTGCACGAAATCTTGATGAACAGCATTAGTCAATAACCGGGACAATCTGGGTTAACTTTTGGGAGGATATAAATAATGGAAGAAGAATTTTTAGCAGGAAAGCACTCGGTACTGGAAGCACTTCGGGCTGGAAGAACAATTCACAAGATCTGGATTGCTGAGGGCGCCTTGAAGCACTATATCGGTCCTGTCATCGCTGAGGCTAAACCCCTTGGGATTATTATTCAGACAGCGGATAAACGCAAACTAGACCAAATGGTTGGAGAGGTACAACATCAAGGGGTCGTAGCTCAAGTAGCCGCTTATGACTATGCTGAACTTGATGATATCCTTAAAGCCGCTGAAAAAGAAGGCGAGGTGCCTTTTCTACTTTTGCTAGATGAAATTGAAGATCCGCATAATCTAGGTTCGATTCTGCGGACAGCAGAGTGTACAGGTGTTCATGGTGTAATTATTCCCAAACGCAGATCTGTAGGATTAACAGCTACGGTATCTAAAACATCTGCTGGTGCCATTGAGTATGTTCCGGTGGCGAAGGTGACCAACCTTGCTCAGACAATCGATAAGCTAAAGGAGCGCGGTATCTGGGTGGCAGGGGCAGATGGTGAAGCGAAGCAGAATGTATATCAGACTGACCTCCGTATTCCCTTAGCTTTAGTCATCGGTAATGAGAGTAAAGGAATGGGGAGACTTATCCGGGAAAAATGTGATTTTCTCGTTAAACTGCCTATGTTCGGTAATATCAACTCCTTGAATGCCTCGGTTGCCGCTTCTGTTCTCATGTACGAGGTTGTGCGCCAGCGCCAGGCAGTGAAATAGCGAAGATGAAAGACTATTTAATAGTGGATGTTTATAATATCATTGGAG
>JAIMBU010000534.1 GCA_023511325.1 Gorillibacterium sp. | reverse complement strand
GAGGTGGCTTGGTGCCCGGCTTACGACATTGTTAGCTTTAGGTACGATGGCGTTATCTGGTATCTGTATGTATCTTTCATTTAATTATCCTACCCTCTCCGCCGCTTATTTTCTGCTTTATGTCGGCAACGGAATGCTGGAGATCGCCCTTGCCATCCTTGCTGCACGTATTTTCACGAAGAATACAGGGACGATGATGAACCTGTCACACTTCTTTTATGGACTTAGCTCAACCATTGCCCCTCTTCTCGCTTCTCGATTGATGAGCATAAGCATCGGAGGTAACCTGCTCGGCTGGCGTGGCATGTACCTGATCGTCCTACTCGCCGCCGTCCTCCCGATGATTCCCACACTCCTCGCCAAAATACCGAAGGTGGAAGAGGTTGCGGGAGAGCGAACCTCCTTTAAGGAGTATCTACAAGACCCTATTGCTTGGCTAATAGTCGGAATTCTCTCCTTTGGTGTCGTGTCTGAGCTCGCAGTTGGCGGTTGGTTAGTCAACTATATGGAAAAAGTCTATGCGTGGGATACTACCTCTGCATCCAGTATGCTGTCCGCCTTCTTCCTCTGTTTCATGCTCGCTAGACTTGTGCTTGGTCCTTTGACCGATCGCTATGGTTATGTGAGATCAATGGCAGCATTCTCTCTCTTCTCTGGTTTGTGCTCTTTAGCTGCAATTGCTGCGGGAGAATCAGGAGCATTCCTGTTCGCAGTAGCCGGCATCGGGATTGCCCCCATCTATCCCACGGTCATGGCGCTACTATCCAAACGTTATCTACATAATAGTGACACGGCCATCACGTTCACGGTCACTTTGATGGGGCTGGCAAGCGTGTTCGGGAACTACCTGATCGGCGCTATTACGGATTGGACGAAGAATGCCTTCGACCATTCAGCGATTCATCCGACAACGGGCTTGATCCATGGCCTACAAGCGGGTTATTCCTTTATTGCTGGATGTGCACTCCTCTGTTCCTGTCTTTGTATTGTGCTTTACTATCAATTAAAAAAACGTCATGAGGTCTTATAGCCATGCGAACACTCACGCTACTTCTCAAACCCTATTGGTTATTTGTTTTGCTTGCACCTAGTGCTATGTTACTAGAGGTTTGCATGGATCTGCTTCAGCCTAAGCTGATGGCAAGCATCGTTAATAACGGCATTATGACCGGAGATCTTGGTCATGTTGGACGGACCGGCGCTACGATGGCACTTGTCGCATGTATTGGCCTGATTGGAGGGGTGCTCTGTACAGTCTTTTCAAGTATTGCTTCCCAAAAATTTGCTACAGATCTTCGTCAAGCCATGTTTGATCAGGTTCAAACCTTTTCCTTTGGTGAATTAGAACGCTTCGAGACGGGCTCGCTTGTGACACGACTGACAGGTGATGTTGTCCAACTGCAGAATCTCGTGCTAACGATCCTGCGGATGGTCGCTCGCAGTTCCTTTCTTGTCATCGGTAGTGTTGTGATGTCTTTCCTAATCAGTCCTAAGCTGATCTTAATCGAGTTTATTCTAATTCCTTTTCTTGTGATCATCCTACAGGTAACCTTACGAACCTCCTTCCCTCTGTACGCTCAAGTTCAGCAAAAGCTTGATGGTGTAAACACCGTCTTACAGGAGAATTTAAGTGGTATCCGCGTGGTCAAAGCTTTTGTCCGAATGAAGCATGAGAAGGCTCGTTATGGCAAAGCAAATGATGAATATTATGCAGCTGGCCTGAAGGCAGCCCGGACCGTTGCCTTTAGCCCGCCGCTGATGTCCATCGTTCTCAACGCAGGCATTGTGACCGCTCTCTGGTACGGTGGTGCTTTTTATCTTGATCAAACGCTGCCGATCGGAGAATTAATTGCTTTTCTTGCCTATATCTCGCAATTGCTCTCCTCCTTGCTTTCACTCGGCAACCAAGTGATGGTATTTTCTCGGGGGAAGGCGTCCGCCGAACGGATCAATGCCGTCTTGACTACAGGAGCAGATCCTAATGTAGCCGAGCCATTCTCCAAACGTGATAACTTGAGCCCAAGGATAACAGCCGGACGGATTGAATTTAGCCATGTCCATTATCACTATGGGTTCGAGAAAAATGTGTTACACGACTTGAATTTTACAATTGAGCCTGGACAGACGGTTGGAATTGTCGGAACGAATGGATCAGGAAAGTCCACGTTGGTCGGTCTGATCCCGCGGATCTATGAACCTAGTGAAGGCATCGTGCGCATTGATGATGAGGATGTTCAGGCGATTGACAACCGAGAATTGTATCGTCATGTCGGTGTAGTTCTCCAGCAAGCCCATCTCTTTAGTGGATCTGTGCGGGACAATATACGCTTTGGGAACCCAGAAGCAACCGCAGAAATGGTTGAAGTAGCTGCCCGGGCAGCTCAAGCTCACGACTTTATTCTAAAGCTACCGAATGGCTATGATACAGAGCTTGGTCAGCGTGGTGTGAATTTATCCGGTGGGCAGAAGCAGCGTATATCTATCGCTCGCACGCTGTTGACTCAGCCTAAAATCATCATTCTCGACGATAGCACTAGTGCTGTCGATCTGCGCACTGAGGCGCGTCTGCGTTCTTCTTTGCGACAAGTTGCCGAAACAGCAACCTGCTTGATCATTGCTCAGCGAATTTCCTCGGTCCAGGATGCGGATCGCATTCTTGTGCTTGAGAATGGCTTGATCACTGCAGATGGCACCCATGAGGAACTGCTTACAAGCAGTAAGCTTTATTGTGAATTATTTGAATCCCAGCAAGGAATGGAGGAACCCGCCCTTGGCAATGAATCGGACGAATAACGGAATAAGAGGCATGAATGTGAAGTCGCCTCCTCCCGCCAACACCGCCGCAACGCTGAAACGGCTGTGGCATTACGTCGGTAATGCGCGTGGTAAGCTGCTGCTTGTCATCTTGCTTGCTGCTACAGCAGCTGGATTATCACTAGTTGGCCCCTTTCTTACCGGACGGGCCATTGATCAATTCATTATTCCCGGTAACATGCAGGGTTTACTCCTTGTATGTCTAATGTTATTGGCTGCTTATGTTGCTGGCAGTCTCGTTTCCTGGCTGCAAGCCTACATTCTAGCTGATGTTGCCCAGAGAACTGTATGGCAACTACGTAAGGAGCTTTTTGCCCATCTGCAAGAGCTTCCACTCGGCTTCTTTGTCAGTCGTTCGCATGGAGATCTGATGAGCCGGACCACCAATGATGTGGAGAACGTCTCCGTCACCCTGAATCAAAGCATGATTCAGCTCGTTACGAGCATGATCTCGATTATAGGTTCACTGTCGATGATGCTTTATCTGAACGTTTGGCTGACCGCTGCTGCGCTGCTCAATATTCCTCTGCTGTTCTATATCACACGAAAGATCGCGTACTACAC
>JAIMBU010000533.1 GCA_023511325.1 Gorillibacterium sp. | reverse complement strand
CAGGATTCTCAGACCACACGGGGTGGTTGAGAAAGTTGAAGGCTGTCTCTTATCACGCCATGGGGTGTATCCAAGTGCAAAATCAGAACATGGAGCAAGCATTTGGCTATTTTAAAATGGCTGCTCTAACTGACTCATCATTTATGGAGCCTTCTTTTTGGAACAAGGAATTTTGGCCTTATCAGAGAACATAACCATGTTTGAACAAGACAGAATTGTTTGGTATGCTTAGGTGGGCGAAGGAAGGGATTTGATTTGCGGCAATGAAATTTGCGGTAATGGATTTTGAAACCACCGGAGGCCAGCCTGCCGATTCTATTATCCAGGTTGGTCTTGTTGTTATAGAGGATAATCGAATTACCCAGCGCTACGGATCTTTTGTGAAACCAGATCAGTCGATCCCCCCGTTCATTACATCCCTTACCGGGATCAATGATGCTATGGTTGAAGATGCGCCTCCACTTGAGCAAGTCATTATGGAAATGCAACGTTATCTTAACGATAGCGTTATTGTTGCGCATAATGCTGGCTTTGATGTTGGCTTTCTGCAGCGGGCACTAGAGTCCTGCGGCTATTTTAAGTTTAATGGTATGGTGCTAGATACGATGGATATCCTCCGTATCGCCTACCCGATGTTGCCAAGCCTGGCGCTAGGCAATGTGTGCGAGTCTCTGGGGATTAAGCTTGATCGAGCTCACCAAGCCGATGCAGACGCAGAAGCTACAGCAGAGGTCTGGCTGAAGTGTTTGGAGCTTTTTCAATCCTTGCCCCCTCTCACAGCAGCGCGGATCTATTCGATCTTTCAGGAGGATCAATCTGATTTTGGGTGGTTTATTCGTGAGCAATGCAAGATAAGAGAGAACGTGATTTCTGATTCACCGGATCACCATCAGTATTATCGGCAGTTCGCGTTAAATGTCCCAGATTGGGGCGAAGAGGTTTTCGAGCGGGTTAGCAAGGAAGTCACAGCTAAGCTGGGTATTCCTTTTGAAACATTCTATGAGGATGTCAAACGAACATTGCAAGAGAAGTTTGCCGTATTTGAAGAGCGCGAAGCTCAAGATGAGATGATGGTTCAAGTTGCTGCAGCTTTTACGGATAACGTGCATCTGATGGTAGAAGCGGGAACGGGAACAGGTAAATCACTTGGTTATTTGCTCCCTGCTTTATACTACGGAATACGCGAGGAGCAGAAGGTTCTTATCAGTACGCACACCATTAATTTACAAGAGCAACTACGCCAGCGTGATTTTCCGCTTCTGCATGAGATTTTCCCCGTTCCGTTTCGCGCTGCGCTCATTAAAGGTCGAAGTCATTACCTCTGTTTGCGTAAATTTGAGGAGAAGCTTACCTACTCTGAGTACGATAATGGCAAAGACGATCTGGTAACTGCTGCTCAGATGGTCGTTTGGTTAAGTGAGACAGAGCTGGGTGAAGACGAGGAGCTTCACTTTACAAGTAGAGGCGGAGAGTTTTGGCGTTCTGTCTCAAGTGATGCAGACTCCTGTCAAAACCGGAACTGTCCCTGGTTCAAGAAATGTTTTTATCATCGGGCACGGCATACCGCCGGAGAAGCAGATGTCGTGGTAACCAATCACTCACTCCTATTTACTGATATTAAAGCAGAGCATCGGATTCTGCCAGGGTATAAGCATTTAATCATTGACGAAGCCCACAATTTCGAAGAGGTCGCCAGTAAACATTTGGGCACAGAGGTTTCCTGGTATTCCTTCACAAGTGCACTCACTTGGCTATACAAAGACAGTAAACTGGGCCAACTTCCATTGCTTAGAGGTCGCCTCATGCATGAGTCTGCGGTATCAATTGATAAAGCGACCATCTGGTGCGAGACAATTGACTCACTGTATGAGTTGTTTCTCCTTATTCGGGAGCGTTGGGATGAACTCTGTGTCAAGCTCTATGAGCGGCTGTATGCTGCATGTGGTGAGAATGCTGAGAGTCAGTACGTCCTACGAATTTCGGATGAGCACAGGCCTGGGGATTGGGATGCCTTGTCTGTGGTAGAAGACGAGTTATACGATCGAGTATCAACGGTCATTAAGAAAGTAGACCGCATCGTGCTGGAACTAAAAGACGAATCTGAATTATCTGAGCTGCAGAGCTTGGTTACAAATATTGGTGGAAGCATTAAGGAGCTTGCCCGTCATCGCGATGCTCTCCGTTTCTTTATGAAGCAGACGGATAGCGATTATGTTTACTGGATAGAAGGTACCTCCCTTCATAAGGCTAAATCCCTCCAGCTGATGGCTGTCCCCATAGATGTCAGTCAAATGCTCAAACATCATTTCTTTGATGCCAAAGATAGCATTATCCTTACTTCAGCAACCTTATCGGTAGGTAAAAGCTTTGATTACACAGTGGGTCAGCTTGGACTAACCGAAGCAGCTGAAGAGCATAAATTGAGAACGATCCAACTTGCATCGCCATTTAATTACCGCCAGCAAGCCTTGCTTGTGATCCCGCGTGATTTTCCCGGTCTGCGAAGTGGCAAGGGAGAAGCGGAGTTTGTCTCCGCTTTGGTGGACTCTTTGGCCGATGTGGCACAAGCGACAAGAGGTCGGATGCTCGTCTTGTTCACTTCCTATCGAATGCTGAAGCAAGTGCATACAGAGCTCCGTGAGCGTCTCATACCCAGCGGGATTCAGGTTATGGGGCAAGGGATTGATGGCGGCAGCCGTAGCAAGCTTATCCGACTTTTTCAAGGCAATGGGGATAGTGTTTTGCTTGGGACAAGTAGCTTCTGGGAGGGTGTCGATATACCTGGTGACGCATTAAGCTGTCTAGCTATCGTGCGCTTGCCCTTCCAGCCACCAAATCACCCCGTTGTAGAAGCCAAATGTGAACGAATTAAACGAAACAATCAGAATCCTTTTATGAAGCTATCAGTTCCACAGGCGGTTATTCGTTTTAAACAAGGTTTTGGTCGATTAGTGCGTACTGCTAGCGACAGAGGAATTGTTATTGTATACGACACAAGAGTGATTGATTCGTATTATGGCAAACATTTTTTATACTCATTACCTGGTCCCAAGATCGAACACATGAACATCAAGCAACTAGTACCAAGAATTACGGAATGGATGGAGGGGTAAAGGATGAAAACAACGGAAAAGATATCGGAAGCGGTTGTTCGTAGACTGCCGATATATCTGCGCTTCCTTAACGAACTGAAGTTAAATAAAGTACAAACCGTTTCCTCTCAGGATTTGGGACATAGACTGGATCTCAATCCAGCACAGATCCGCAAGGATCTAGCGTATTTCGGAGATTTTGGCAAAAAGGGAATTGGCTATGATGTAAAGTATCTAACCGAAAAAATCCGGCAAATTTTAAAACTAGATCGGGACATTGCAGTCGCATT
>JAIMBU010000532.1 GCA_023511325.1 Gorillibacterium sp. | reverse complement strand
GCACAGGTTCGACCATTACAGCCGCGAGTTGATCAGCATGTTCTTTAATAAATGTTATGGAAGCAGGATTATCATAGTCGAGGATATAAATATCATCCACCATGCCTTGTGGAATGCCTACAGCAATTGGCGTTACGATCTCTTCCCCTTTATTCATAGGATGCATGCCGAGGATACCGTCAAAGGTACCATGATAAGCCCCGGCAAATATAGCCACCTTGTTTTTTCCTGTTGCCGCCCGTGCAAGACGCATTGCCACCATTACAGCTTCAGTTCCCGAATTAAAGAAAGATACTCTCTCCACACCTGTAAATTCACAGATCATTTCCGCCACTTCACCGGATAGGTCTGTAATCAAACTCAGTGGAAACCCCTTGTCGAGCTCTTTGGTGACAGCTTCTTTGATGAATTCGGAATTATGTCCAAATAGGCTTACACCGAAATCCATAGTTAAATCTATGTAGCTGTTGCCGTCAATATCTGTAATCCGGGAGCCTTGACTCTCTTTGAATACGAGCTGGTAGACCATCTCTTTGATGCCCGGCCGAAAACCGGAAATATTTCGCCAATCGGCATAAGGCATTCTGTACTTTGCAGCAAATTGTTTGGACGACGTCGTCTTGGCCGTATAACGCTTCATTAATTCCTGAATATGCTCCTGCTGTCTCTCATTAGTTGTCCTTACTGATAATTCAATGGGCTTATGTGCGATATACGGCTTGTATCCGTCTCTATGTTCCGCCGGTTTCTTGTCCAGCTTTACAGCGGGTCCGGGAGCAGAAGGTTCCGTCCTGTAACGTGCTGCTGTATTATATTCAGAAGGCTCCTTTACAGCAGTGTCTGGTACCATAGTGGCAGCGGCCACCTGACTTCCTGACAACAGTTTCAATTGATTGTTGATAATCTCCAGCTGGCCGGCGAACAGGCTGGACAACGAGGCGTCTGGCGTCTGCATCATTAGAGTGTGAACTTGAACACTCATGTCCATATCGGGATGAACAGCTTCTGCCCTTGGTGCGTGAATCAAGCCTATGGTGTGATCATTGTGCCGTACATCACCTGCTGCTGAAACCGGATGTTCCAATGTCGTATGAAGGTCATGGGGCTCAAAATAGTCCGGATGAAGCTGCGGCAAAATATATTCGGAAATATCAGCAACCGTGGTCAGTTGTTCGAAAAATAAGGTCAGCGGAATCTCTACTCGGAATTCCTCTCGAATATAACTGTTTACATCCGTCAAAATAATGGAATCCGCGCCCAATTCAATCAGATTATCATACCGGTTAATACGATTCGGGTCCATTCTGGCTGTTGTCGCTATCAATGAGGTTAATCGGTCGACCACAACTTCAAATTTATTGTCCATATCAGCACCCCGCCTGTTTCATTGAAATGTTTTGGAACTCCGGCCAGCATCTAGTCTTGTTAAACATAAAGGTAGGCAAGCTTGTCCTTCTACAGTTCTCCCTTATAAACAGGTCTTCCCAGCAAGGCTCCGAGCCGCGCACATAAAGCCCGCATAATCTTTCAATCAATGTCTTCCTGCTTGAAGCTTCCCCTTTCTCGGAATAATCCGTGATGTACTGTTTGGTAGCAGCATTCAATTGGCGCAGCTCACTTTTCGTCAGTTCTCCCCATTGCACTCCATTCCGAACGTCTTCAACTACCCTCACTTCACCAACATAAATCTGCTCGCTGAACCGGGAAGAAGAATCAAATTTCCCCAGTTTATTTATAAGCTCGCGTGTATCTCTGGCAGCAATGGCTAAGCGGTGCTTACCGTGTCCTCTGCCCAGTGATGCCGTAAAGCAAATATCTGAAAGCCTTGTCTGATCATTGGCCAGCAAAAATTGATAGTACTGATTTGCCAAGTTCAACAGTCCTGAGCGCGTAAAAGCGGAGAGAACAAAAGCAAACCATTCTCCCTGCGGCCCGGATTGCTCTTCTTCTATATACTCTTCGAGAATCGTATGGCAATTGGTTCCCGAGAAGCCGAAGTTGCTTACTCCGCATCTGCGCGGCAGCGCTTCGGTAACCCATGGCTTATATTCCCTGTTCACGTAGAATGGGGAATCTTCAAACGAAATTAGTCTGTTAATGGTCCGGATGTTTACTGTAGCAGGAATTACTTTATGTTTGAGCATCATGCAGCACTTGATAATGCTAGCTAATCCGGAACTGGCATACAGATGCCCGATATTGGATTTCACCGATCCTATTGCACAAAATTCTGATTGATTAGTATGTCTCTTGAATGCTTCAGTAAGCGCATGAATTTCAATCGGATCACCTAATCTTGTTCCGGTTCCGTGAGCTTCGATGTAGGAAATATCTTCCGCATACAGCCCCGTTTTCTCCAGAGCCTTAAGGACGAGCTCTGTCTGTGCTTCCGGATTAGGTGCCGACAACCCGACTGAATGCCCATCCTGGTTGGTGCTGACCGTCCGGATTATTGCATATATATGGTCTTTATCCGCCAGCGCTTTCTCATAAGGTTTGATCAGAATCGCTACGACACCCTCACCTTCACCGGTGCCGTCCGCATCCTCGGCAAATGGACGGGTATGTCCGTCCGAAGACTCTATTCCGATCCGGTGGCCATCATCAATCGGCAGCAATTTCAGCTGTACGCCTCCTATAATCGCCTGCTCACAATCTCCGTTGTTTAATCCCATGCATGCCATATTCAGAGCTGACATCGAGGCGGAACAGGCACTATCCACAAGCACGCTCGGCCCCTTAAAATCCATAAAATATGACAGTCTGCCGCTTATGTTAGAGCTTAACCCCCCTGTTCCAGAACGGGAATCCTTCGAGTGTTTGAGCATATCCTGGTATTGATAACCGTCCAAATCGGAGATATAGCCTACATAGACACCGGTTCTGCTTGACTTAAGCGCCGCTCCTCCGTATCCCGCATCTTCCATAGCTGTATATGCTGTCTCCAGGAACAGTCGTTGAGCAGGAGACATCGCAATGGCTTCTTTCTTGAGTATCTTGAAAAATTCAAAATCAAAGGCATCAATCTCATCAATATATCCGCCAATTTTTATCTTCGGGGAGTCTTCAACCCCCATTCTGCAGTAATAATCCTCTATATCCTTCACCCGGGAATTTGGAAGGGAACCTACACTTTCGATGCCTCCACAGAGGTTACCCCAAAATTCATGAATATTGGATGCTCCAGGTAAAGTCGCAGATATTCCGATGATAGCAAATCGCGGATTATCGTTGTTATGTATAGTTTTGTCATCTGCAACGTTTAGATTTGAGCTCTGCTGTTCTTCGATTCCGGAAATATGAACCGCCAATTTATGAACGGTTGAATATTTGAAGAAGTCCTCTTTGGTGACTTGACCGGGATATTTGTCGTCCAAATGCGCAGAAAT
>JAIMBU010000531.1 GCA_023511325.1 Gorillibacterium sp. | reverse complement strand
CTCTGAATGGCTTAATCTAACCTAATTGAGAATACATTGTGCGAGATCGAATGAATGTATGTATGGGGATGGAAAAGTGGATGTACGAGGACCGTGTGAATGATTGTAGGAGGATTGAATAAGTGATGTATGAGGATCACCTTGTCAGGGTGATCCTTCTTCTTTGTCCTTGAAAGAGTATTAATAGACGAAAGAATTAATGAAGTGTAGCTTTTGCAGGCTGTTGAAAAAGTCATTTACCAATCTGTGAAACCCGTGTTTCGACAGGCGAATGGTTGGTCGTACATAATGTAGCCTGGTCCGAGTTATTGTGAAATCACGCTTTGGAGCTATGACCAACCCATCTATAAAATAACTGTAAAAGGTACAGTTAAAACATCGAAGAACCTATTTTTTCTTTAACCAACTGCAAAACCTACAGCTATAATCGCTTGATTTTCCAAATGTGGCTAAAAGCGCCAAATTAGCTGTAGGAAATGCAGCTAGATTCCTCGATGGAGCTAAAAGCACTAATTTGGCTGTAGGGAAAGCAGTTAGGTTTTTCCATAGGAGCTAAAGGTTACATTTAGATGCAGCGGTTCAGGATCGTTGGGGAGGTTGATTTTGATTCTCAAGAAAGATTACTTTCTCAAATATCTGAGCTGCTGGGAATGCTGTTTCTGAGGTTATTCCTAAAAAAGAGAAGAAATGTGGTTGAAGACGGTTGGAAGACGAAAGAAGGGCAATAGTGTACGATAGAGGGTGAGATTGGTTTGCGTGGTTTGAGATTGGTTGTGGAGGGGTCGAAGTGAGGGAGCTGCCGATTGATTCGGTTCTACCTGAGTTACAAGAAACGTTACGTCAACAGGTAAACGCCGTGCTGACAGCACCACCCGGAGCAGGGAAGACAACACGCGTGCCGCTTTCGCTACTAGAGGAATCATGGCTTGCCAAGCGGAAAATCATTATGCTGGAGCCGAGGCGCATTGCGGCGAGGTCAGTTGCTCGATATATGGCGTTATTGTTAGGTGAACAGGTGGGGCAAACGGTTGGATATCGGGTCAGAGCCGATACGAGAATCGGTCCGACCACCCGGATTGAGGTTGTGACCGAAGGCGTGTTAACGCGGCTTTTGCAAGAAGACCCCGCTTTAAGTGACGTTGGCGTGGTTATTTTTGATGAGTTCCATGAACGTAGCTTACATGCTGATTTGGGATTAGCTCTATGTTTACAAGCTCAATCCCTGCTGAGGGATGATCTACGCCTGCTGATCATGTCCGCAACACTGGAGATAGCAGCAGTGTCCGAGTTACTTGGCAACGCCCCTGTGGTCGCAAGTGAAGGCCGTTCTTATCCAGTGGAAACCCGTTATAGCAATCGCCGCATAGATGGACCGATTGAGCCTGCGGTCGTCGCAACAATTCAAGCAGCGTTGGAGCAGGAAGCAGGGGATATTCTTGTTTTTCTACCTGGAGCGGCTGAAATTCGCCGAGTACAGACGCGCCTTGCGGCAGTCGTGCGCGGTAAGCGGGTACAGGTTGCTCCGCTTTATGGGGATCTCAGTCAAGCTGAACAAGATCGGGCGCTACAGTCTGCACTAGCAGGAGAGCGCAAGATTGTACTCGCGACCTCGATTGCGGAGACGAGTCTTACGGTCGAGGGTGTGCGGGTGGTCGTGGACAGCGGGCTGATGCGGGTGCCGTGTTTTTCGCCACGCACAGGCATGACTCGGTTAGAGACTGTACCCGTATCGCGATCTTCTGCTGACCAACGTCGCGGTCGTGCGGGTCGGGTTGCGGCCGGTGTCTGCTACAGGCTATGGCTGGAGCAGGAGGATGGCAAGCTTGCTGCTCGCAGTGTACCCGAGATTCTGGAGGCGGAGCTTGCGCCACTGGCGCTAGAGCTCGCTGTGTGGGGCGTGCAGGACCCTGCAGAGCTCGCCTGGCTTGATGCGCCACCTGACGGCGCGTTAGCCCAGGCGCGGCAGCTGCTGCGCCTGCTCGGTGCACTTGACGACGCGCACGTCGTCACACCACAAGGTCGCCGCATGGCGGCGCTTGGCCTGCATCCGCGGCTGGCGCGGATGCTGCTTGAGGCGGCGCGCCGCGGCATGGGCGCGCTCGCCTGTGAGCTCGCCGCGTTGCTTGGCGAGCGCGACCTGCTGCGCAGCGTGCCAGGCGGCGCTGCGCTTGACGCGGACCTGCGCGTCCGCGTCAAGCTGCTGCGCGGCGGCAGCCCTGCCGCAGGCGCTGCTGGTGCAGCCGACCCCGCCGCGCTGCGGCGGATTGCCACCGAGGCCGCATGGCTGCGCCGTGGCCTCGGGGTCCCGTCGGAGGCCGCTGACGCGGCGGCGGGGGAAGAGGCGAGCGGGCTATTGCTCGCCTTTGCCTACCCCGACCGCATCGCCGTGCGGCGGGAGGATGGCCGCTTCCTGCTGGCAAGCGGCCGAGGGGCTGTCCTGCCAAGCGGGCAGGAACTATCGGCTGCTCGCTATTTGGTAGCCGCAGAGCTGGACGACCAAGGCGTTGACAGCCGCATCTATCTGGCGGCTCCGGTGGAATTATCAGATTTGGAACTTCATGCACCTGAGCTGTTCCGCGAGGAGACCGCTGTCGAATGGGATGCTGCATCCGGTGCTGTTCGTGCTCGCAGAAGGCGACGACTGGGGGCATTGCTGCTGCTGGAAACACCTTTGCAGAAGCCCGATCTTGAGCGTGTTCGTTTAGCACTGTTGGCGGGAATAGCCGAGGAGGGATTGACAATTCTTCCTTGGAGTCGGACTTCCCAGCAGTTATTAGAGCGAATTCATTTTATGCATAGATGGATACCTGAATATCCAGAGTTATCCGCAGAAAGTCTTTTACAAACGTTAGCTGATTGGTTAGGTCCACATCTGGTTGGTATGAAGAATCGTCAAGATCTAAATCGTTTAAATCTTACTCATGTACTGGAAGAGGCTTTGACTTGGACAGAACGCCGACAGTTGGATGAGTGGGCACCGACACATATAACTGTGCCAAGCGGCTCACGCATTCCGATAGATTATAGTGATCCTGATGCACCTGTGCTAGCTGTTCGTTTACAAGAGATGTTTGGCTTGACCGACACACCAAGGATTGCGGGTGATCGAGTCCCTTTAGTGCTGCACTTATTATCTCCAGCGCAACGACCGATGCAGGTGACGAGAGATTTGGCCAGCTTTTGGCGCGATACTTACTACGATGTGCGTAAAGATCTGAAGGGGCGTTATCCCAAGCATGACTGGCCAGACAACCCGCTCCTTGCCTTGCCAACCAGTCGTATTCGACGGAAGAGCTAACGCAGTTCTCTTGCAGTTCTCTTGCAGTTCTCTTGCAGTTCTCTTGCAGTTCTCTTGCAGTTCTCTGCAGTGATATGATCTTCTTGTATTTATTTT
>JAIMBU010000053.1 GCA_023511325.1 Gorillibacterium sp. | reverse complement strand
ACTGTAAATTCTCCCGAACGCATCGAGTTGGCAGCCAAGATCAGGACCAAACCTGTACCGAGGTTGACTGTGTTCGAGAAGATAGAGTCGAGTAGCTGTGTCAGCACCTTGTCCTTCAGTACGGATTGTCGCCGCTGATCGTTAAGCTTGCGGAAGCGATTAATGACGCGATCCTCAGCCCCAGCCACTTGAATGGCCTGTACACTATTGAACATCTCACTGATGGCACCGGTGACTTGACTGGTTGCCTCTCTGCTCGCTGCTCGGTACTTCTGGAGAAGTGCTGTGGAGAGCTGAGCGATGGTCACAACCGCCACTAGCGGTAAAAACACCCATAGGGTCAGCTGTGAATTGATGCTCACGAGGATGAAGGCTGAGACTGTGGAGAACGCAATCATACCGATGGCGTCCACGGACCAACTGATCGCTTCCTCCACATGATCCACATCATCGCGGAAGGTACTGATGGCTTCACCTGGCGAGCAGGGAATCGCTCTTGCACCTGGCTCTTTCAGTACATGGCGCAGCAGATTGTTGCGAATTAAGGCGCCGATACGAAAGCGAAAATGAGCATCCGTGACAAAGCCAAGCCCAATCAACAGGCCGCGCCCAAGTGCGGCCCCAATCAGTAAGGCGACAACGGCAGGAATACCGAATTTATACGTGGAGCTGCCGGTTAGAACATCGAAGAATAGCTTGGTGATGAGTCCAGGTAGAATGGGAGCCAGATAGATCAAGGTCCAGGCAGTGGCATTAGCCCAATAGAGACTAGGGCGATAACGAAACAAACGCCAAAGAAAGGTAGAAGTCCGCATTAGGCTAAGTCCTCCATTCCGGTTATGAGAATTCGACTGAAGTGAGATGCAGGATCAGCGGCTAATTCGCTTCGCTTCCCCTGTTCCATGATCCGACCGCTCTCCAGAATGAGGATGTCGTCAACCCGGCGGATCGTTGCTAATCGGTGGGCAATGATGATGCAGGTACGATTCTGCATCAGTTTATCGATGGCACGGACAATTTTCTGCTCTGTTGCTGGATCAAGTTTGGAGGAAGCCTCGTCCAGAATGACGACACCTGGATCGGTCAGGAACACACGAGCAAAAGCCAATAGCTGGGCCTCTCCAGCAGATAGACCATTCCCGCCAGATTCCAGCGGTGTGCTCAGCCCAAGCGGCTGGGAGAGTAGCCAATCCGCCAAGCCAAGTTCAACTAGCACAGCTTCGATTCGCTCATTGGCAACAGTATCATCGTAGAAGGTCAGATTCTCCTTCACCGTCCCTTGAAATAGTTCGATCTGCTGAGTCACCATCCCGACATGACGCCGTAGCTCGGCGAGCTTTGGCTCACGAACATCACTGCCATCTAGCAGAATCCGCCCGGAGCGGGGGTCGTGGAAACGCAGCAGCAGGCGAGCAAGTGTCGTCTTGCCACTCCCGGTTCGTCCGAGTACACCAAGGGAGTGGCCGCGCTTCAACTCAAAAGACACGCCATTCAGCGTGACAATGTCATCCTCGTAGCCAAATTCAACCTGATCAAAGGTAACCGAGGAAGGACCCGCTGCTGGCTTCGGTCCAGGACCGTCCAGAACGGTAGAGTGTATGGCCAAAAGTTGACCAATCCGGGTGATGCTGGCATCAGCTTTTTGTAAATCCTCCATCTGTGTGCGAATCTGTTCGATCGGTTTAGCTAAAAGCTCTGTGTAATAGACGATCATGTAGACTGTTCCCATCGTAATCGCATCGATTCGGTAGAGATGGGCGCTGACCAAAAGAGCCATAGCTGTTCCAATCGCAAAAAGAATTAAGGTGGTGATCCACATCGCACCAAAACCCATAAAGGCCTTGAAACGGATCGGTAGCCAACGCCGAAGGATACCATAGAACCGGTTCATGACAAAGCCAGTCGCTCCATTGGCACGAGTGTCCTCCGTTCCCTCCAGATGTTCGCCCAGAAAGCCGTAAAACTCGGCATTAATCTCCCGCATCTTCGTCCAGAAGGGAGCGGCGAGACGACGTACATATTGAATGGATAGGATGGCAATGACAACAAAGATAAGCATGACCAATCCGATCTGCCAGCCTTCCCGAAACAATAAAACCAGGATACCGATGACAAGAGCAAGATTACTCAGTAGCATCACGGAAAGCTTAGAGAAAAAATTCGACAGAGCATTGATATCACCATCCACTCGTTCAATCAGTGAGCCGGAGGAATGGTTTTTATGAAAGGATTGGTCAAGACGCAGGCAATGGTCAGCAACATCACCGCGCAGCTGGTTCGTGGCTGTCCAGCCTACGTTTTCACTTATGTACGTTACGACTAGAGTGATAAGCTGGTAGAGCAGGGATACACCAATAAAAAGTCCTGCAGCATAATACAGACGACTTTTATCTGTCTGCTCCTGTGCCGAATCAATAAAATATCGGATAATTTGCGGGTTAATTAGCTGCATCGCAATGGAAAGGATGAGGAGAATGGCCAGGAGCAGGACACTTCTCCATTGAGGTCTTAAATAACCTGCGAGCAGTTGAACATATTCTCGAAGCGGAATCTTGACGCGTTTCATCAGTTGAAATTTCCTTTCCGGGCAAGTTTGAGAAGAATGAATAAAATCTAGAAACACTTGTTCTCAATAATTTCCACTCTAGAGGATTGCCGTGGTCCCGTCAACGGATTATTTAAATATAAGTGTTTGTGCTAAACAAGCTGAGGATAGGAGTAGGCATAAGAGCCGGATGATCCACATGGACGTTAGTCTCACCCTTCACTTTTGCTCATTCTTGCCCCTGCATGCTACAATAAAGCCAATTTTACTGGTAAACGTATGCGTCATTGGACGTAAAATAAAGTTTATCCTTACAAGGAGTGCCGCTGATGCTGGAAGCGTATAAAACTGTAGCTGCCCCTGGTTCTGCAGAGATTGTCATCCGTAAGTCGCGTTTTATCGGTCACGCAAGTCCTGTCAGCAGTGAGGAAGAGGCCGTACGCTTTATTACTGCAATAAAAAAAGAACATTATAATGCGACCCACAATTGCTCAGCTTATGTGATCGGGGAACGGGATGAATATCAGAAGCAATCCGATGATGGAGAGCCGGGTGGAACAGCAGGCAAACCCATTCTTGAAGTGATGAAGCATCAGGGTCTGAAGAATACAGTCGTTGTCGTCACACGTTACTTTGGAGGGATTATGCTTGGAGCAGGGGGGCTGTTTCGTGCTTACACGGATGGGGCGGTAATCGGAATTGCGGCTGCAAAGCCGATCAACCAAGTGCTGCATCAGGATGTTTATGTGGAGGTCGATTATACCTGGTTAAGCAAGGTTGAGAATGAGCTACGTAGCCGTGGCACCCGTTTAGGAGAGACAAGTTTTGCTGAGAAGGTGGTCCTGCATTGTCTGCCTGTACATGCCCAAGCAGAAGAGTTCATAACCTGGATGACGAATATGACCAACGGTCAAGGAGTGATTACAACGGGTGGGACGAGTTATATCAGCGTTCCGATTGAATTGTAAACAAGCGTGCATGAAGTAGATCCTTCTTCTTTAACGAATTTCATCATGGATTCCTGTATCTTTGTATCAATATACCTGCCCCACTTCTAAAAGAAGAGCTGTTCCAAAAGTCATTCTTGGCTTTTGCTAGCCCTACTTTGAATGTTAATCTTCAGAAAAGAAGTCCTCCAATTCCACTTTTATCGTGGTCTTGGAGGACTTTTCGGTTTGATTTTGGGATTTGCTCATTGGGGACTACTTTTTTTGGGGACAGCCCCTGCTTTAATTAACCTGTTAGAATTATTTATCCGAATAAAAGTTACCCCTACAAGAACGTTGGGTACAAGGTCATTCCACCGTCGATAAATAGTGTAATACCGGTGATGTAACTGGCTTCATTCGAGCTGAGCCAGGCTGCTGCGGATGAGACATGATGGGCCTCACCAATTTCATTCATCGGGATGAGCGAAAGTACATCTTTACGTTGCATCGGGTCTGATAAGATCTGTTCATTCATCGGTGTAGCAATCGCGCCAGGTGCAATCGTGTTGATGCGGATTCCATGAGGCGCATACTCTAAGGCTAATGACTCCGTTAACAAGCGTAGCCCACCCTTACTGGAGGCATAATGGACATGGAACGGCTTAGGAATTTTCTGATGTACACTTGACATGTTGATAATGCTGCCTTTGACGCCAAACTTCATCATATACTTCAGCGCTTCGCGGCAACCGATAAATGCCCCTGTCAAATTCACATTCATCACCTTATGCCATTCGTCCAAGGTTAGTTCATGACTAGGCGACGTCGTCTGGATACCCGCATTATTGACCAATACATCAAGTCCGCCGAAATTCTTAATAGCGGTGTCAATGAGCCGAATGACATCCGCTTCCTCGGCAACGTCGGCTTGTACTGCGATGGCCTCGCCTCCAGCATTCTGAATTTCTTCTACTACACTTTTTACCTCATCGGCCCCATGGTTATAATTGATGACAACCTTCATACGTTCTAACCCGAAACGAATCGCGATCTCGCGACCGATCCCTTTGGAGGCTCCAGTAACCACTGCTATTTTGCCAACTAGATCTGGATACATTCTGTGATCCCCCCTCTCATTTATACTGAATCGTCTCTATTCTTGATTCACGACCGCAAGCATTGCCTTCATGTAGCCTAGAGCATAAGCCATCCCGGCATGCCAAGGCGCCTTACATGTCATTTGTGGTGTATGGTCGGGGATAAAGACACCATCAAAGCCGTTCTTCTTATAGATCCGCAATGCCTTGAGCATATCGATATCCCCTTCGTCAACAAAGACCTCCTCATAACTCGGTACTTTGCCACGGACGTTGCGGAAATGGACGTAGCCGATTGCATGTTGTTTGCTATGCCGGTCGATAGTCTCGTAAATGTCGCCTTCTGTCATTTCCTGAATCGTGCCCATGCAGAACTCCAGGGCGTTACTGCGGCTTGGGTATAGATCGAGCAGCTTCTGATACAGATGCGGCTGGTTCACAAGCCGGCCATAACCACGAATGGCCGGCATCGGTGGGTCATCAGGATGGAGGGCAAGACGGACACCTGCTTCTTCCGCAACCGGCAGCAGTTCTTTGAGGAATTCATCCAACCGCTGCCAAAGTTCCTCCGATGAAATTGTCGGGATGAACCCTGGTGTTTCATGAGCATCGTAGGTCATATTCCATATCTCTCCATGTGGAATCGGTGTCTCGACAGGACCCTTGGCAATGTCAAAGGTGGCGGTTTTCGCCCCGCCGCGAGCGACCGGACGGTTTACATGTCCCCATACGCCAGCAATACTGAAATTGTACCCGATGATCGGAATCCCTGCCTTGCCGATATTGCGGACGATCTGCTTTAGATGCTCAAGTTGCTCCCGCTTCTTCGGTCCATCAAGCAGAATATCATACCAATCCGCTGGGCTGAAATTTTCTATTGCTTCCAGTTCCAAACCTTCGGCGTTTATGGCTTCTCGTAGTCTTTTAAGATTGTCGTACGACCACACATCCTCATTTGGCCGGGCAATTCCCATATTGTGATCCTTATCGGTAGAAGGCAAACCGTCAATACCATTGTAATAATCGACAAGATGAGCAACGATATGCGTGCAGCCTGCCTGCTTGGCAAAACGATAATTATCTAAATTCAACCTGTCACGGTATAAACCGAGTCCCAGTTTCATAAACCGCTCACCTTTCTTTTATAGAATTCCAAACGTACGGAATGCCTCCGTACACAACATCCCATCTTGTAAAGCTTGGCGGACTAGATTCTCTCCTGCCACCTTATCGAGCGCTTTACGAATCGTTTCTTCCTCTACTGCTTGGGGAACGAACACAATTCCGTCGATATCGGCGAAGACATAATCACCTGGGTGGATGCGAACCCCATCGATTTCAATCGGACACTGGTAGCTGATCAGGTCAACACGACCCTTGGAGTCGGTAGGTACTTGACCGCGAGAAGCAATGGGAAACTTCATCTCGGTAATTTTTGCAGTATCGCGATTTAGCCCATCAATAATTGCCCCGCGTCCCCCGCGTGCTCGACAAGCCGTGGATAACAGTTCACCCCAGAAGGCTGCTTCGTCTGGCGCACCGGTAGATACGACAAACACTTCCTCCGACGAAACAGCGTCAATGGCTTCCATCTGCAGCTTGTAAGGCTCTGCTGGAACGTTAAACACCTTCATCGCTTGCGCAGTAAAGGCTCTTCCGCTCAGTTTGAGCTGAGGATCAACCAAACGGAGACCCGCTCCAAACGTCTGGTGACGGTAGCCAAGCTCATCCAGAATGTCTGCGATCACTGCCGAGTAAAGCTTTTGTTCCAAATAGTCAAAAGAATATCCTGCGATCGAAGCAGTAGATTCAATAGTCATAGTCAAACACACTCCTGTTTTATGATAGCACTACGCCTTACATCACTACTTCGACTTGAGTTGTAACGTCTTTATTTCGTAACCGACAAGCAGATCGACAGTGTCGTCTGCAGGTGATTCATCCATATTGCATACGGTCTCCACTTCAAGTGGGAGCCCAAGTTTGATCAACAGCTCCTTGTCTTTCGCTCCGCATTGAAACATACGCAGTAGATAACCATTGTCTTGCTCTGACTTCTTTAACACCGTAATGACTCCCGTTTCATCGGTATCTACAAAGCTGAGTTGCGAAGGCAGGACAGTTGCTTCTGCCGTGACATTCCGCGGGTTCATTGCCTCGGTATGAATGGGATACTGTTGCTCCCAACCGATTCGGTAAGCGTGCGACTCCTCCCATCCTCCTGCATAGGAGGTCAGACGAAAATCCCAGCTCAGCTCTCCGAAATTAGCTATGATTAGATCGAGGTCTCCACAGCTTGGCACATTACGAAGCAGAACGGCGTTTGCGGTGTTTCCACAGAAGTCCCAACTGGATTGATTTGTGGCGATACATAATCCGGCGTGACCATTTTCCATCACGAACCAGCCTTGAATTTCCCTGAATCTGGCATACCACTCTGCGGCAAGCTCGTCGGTCTGAAAAGGTGATGTTTCATTCCCCAACGTTTTGGCACCTAAGACTTGCGCTCCGTAAGGAACCCCATACGTAATGTGTTCAAAACCGTCCGCCGCTTGCCATGCCATATTGATTCTGATGCGATCAAGCCCATGCCAATAGAGAGTCGGCTTGATGTCAATCGCTTTCACTTGATGATGTAGAGTGATATCGACAATCACCTTGGCATGCAAAAGCTCCGATTCAATGCGGATATGCGTAAAAAGAGCGTTATTCTCATGTATAGTAACTTGCTTAATGTTATTCATTGTCATGTCCAACAACTCAACATTTACTTCACGGTCTGGAATATCGGTGTGGTTGTCCTGAAACGCAGAAATATTCAGTGTATCACAACCCGGTTTCACGATTGATTCACCTGTTTGGAGATCATTTAGCATACAAAGCGTACCGCGCCGCTTATCAATCCCAAGCTCATAGTAGACATTTTGAATCCGCAGATAGATGGAATCATCGATAATCGCTACCGAATCCTGCAAGGTACCCTGCTGTGGATGAGACTCGCGAATTGAAATTGTTTTATAACCAAATGAAGGAATTTCTGCTATCATCCCAACGTATCCAGCCCGCGTTTCCTCCAGTGTGAATGTTGTCCCATTGCTATCAATTGCTACATAGTGCTTATTGGACTCCAGTCCCAAAAAGCAGATCATTGCTTTGCGTTGCCAGTTCAAAGAGTTGAAGACAACATAGCTTTGCTCTAGTAGAGGCATAGCTGCTGTAAGCAGGCTTATGCTGTATAGCTTCACCTGCTTCGCGATCGCAAGAGCTGCCGCCTGACAGCGAATGCGCTCATAGTTTGACAAAGCTCCGCCGGTTCCGCCGTAGTTATGATCGTGGGTGACCATCATTAGTCTCCAAGCATATTCGAGCCATTCACTTACGTTTGTAGGCGTAGTACCTGCTAGGTCATAATTGGGGCGAATGACTGGTGTGCCACGGTGGACAAGTGAATTGATAACACCTTCAACATTAACTTTTAGACCTAATACATCGCATATTGTCGCGAATTTCTCCGCCTCTAAAAGCTCTTTCGTCGTGCTCTTATCTTCTTGAAACAGCTTAACATTCGTGGTAGAGCCATAAGTTCCCCACTTGGACGGGCTCTCTCCCCAGTCATGGGAAAGCTTTCTATGCTCTTCTTGTTTCAAATACGCATATACCCCGGATTGCTGCATACTCAGTTTCGAATCATACGCATCAAGTTCTTTGATATAGGCTTGAAGCGGCATGGTTTCCCATGAGCCATCCGCTCTTTTCCGTGGAATAACCCCGCTATCCCCTAGATCGCCTTGGCAACCAGAGATAAGAATATGAGTGCCCCCAATCTTAGCGGCGATCTTATCCAACTGGGGAATAATCTCCTCCTCAATCGAGTAAGTCGAATAATGCACCGGCAAATTATAGGCAATCACCGAGGAGCCGTCTAATGCATCCCAATGAAACATAGCTCCGAGCTTAAAGCCTCTGGCAAAAACATAATAAGGAATACCCGTTTTTTTATTAATCTGCGGGGTTTGCTCGGCGAGCCCAGGCAGATCAGGGTGATACGCGATAAGACTGCGAATCCCTAACAGCTTGTTCAGAACCTTGGACCCATAAAGTGAATTTCGGACAAGTGCTTCTCCATCGTGATGATTCTCCAATCGATCGGTGTAGCATGCACCAACTTCTAATTGTCCGTTCATAAACAGCTCTTTCACCTGCTCTGTTAGCTCAGGCTGCTTGAAAAGGAAATACTCCAAAAATCGAACGGAATCAATAAAGTAACAAAATGTCTTATCCTCACTAGCAAGTCGAACGGCATTGCCAATAATTTGAACACCCTTGTCCAAACAGTCCTGTTGAGTAGCAGCCCAAAACAAATCCAAATGGGAAGAATGCATCATGCTGAGCTTATAGCGTGGTTCATCAATCCATTTGTTCATAGTCCCCCACCATTCTCTTGCAGATATGTCGTCATATCGATTCTGCTTTTTGTAATATGCTGCTCTAGTGCTTGGCAAGCGGCAGCCAAATCGAAGCGTTTCAATGCTGCCACGATTGCATCATGCTCCGCTAAACCATCGACCGAGCGTTCGTAGCTTTGAAGAAAGTAAATTCTGGACGCATACAGGAAGCTGTTCAGCTCTTTGTATTGTTCCGTCATACGCGGATTAGCCCGCGCCAGCACGAGCTCGCTATGGAAAGAAATGTCTAGGTCAAGATACCGTTCGAATGGGAATGAGCTCTCCTCTAAGAGAGCTTTGGCTTGAACGAGCAAACCGTCCAGTGTTAGCACCAGTTTCTGTGCCTGTAGTTCCGTTAACTGCGAAATGCACCACGTCTCGATCATTAGGCGAATTTCGGTCACTTCATCAATGTCTTTGGTCGAAAGCGAAGCTACGAACGTTCCCGACCGTGGCTTGACTTCTATCAATCCTTCCAGTGCAAGGCGGTTGACTGCTTCCTTAAGCGGGGTTCGACTAATGTTCATCCGCTGAGACAAGTCATTGAGATCAAGTCGCTGCCCACTAACAAAATCACGATTGAGGATCATTTGCTTCAACAGATGATATACTTTTTCCGAAAGCTCTGTATGTTCGATGTGAATCATGGGTATTCTTTGCC
>JAIMBU010000530.1 GCA_023511325.1 Gorillibacterium sp. | reverse complement strand
GCCTAGGGACGATATTTCCTTCCAATAATCCACGAACAACGACTCCCTAAGCGTTCCAGGTAGCAAGATAGAGAAATACTGTTCTAGTGCGGATAATAGCCGGATGATTGTGCGGATGGCAAAATTCCGATCAATCCGCTCTTCTCGAATGGTCGAGAAAAGGGATTCGAGCTGCGAGTTGACCTGCTCGGCGTCTCCTGACTGAATCGAGGAGGCTAGCCGCATAGCGGTCTGCTCACTGTTATTGTCCCTTTGTATAGTCGGCTTCAAATCATCCGGAATGACAACGCTTCCAATTAATTTGTAAAATTTCTCCTCATTGCAAACGCGCGCTTGCCAGTAGGCATTCCAGATCATCTGAAAGCCCAAATGGGGAGTGGATAATCCAATTGTTATTTCGGTACCAAGTGCTTGAACTAAATCCTCGCGAAACCGTTCCCAGAATGCTTTTGGAGATGTTGCTGGCTTTTGCTCGTCCTTCCATTGATAGAGAGCAAATAGTGTATTCGGCTCATCTTCAACAATAATAAAGGAAGTTAATCTTTGCCTCGCAGTGGTGCGAAATATTTCGACTCGATCGGTGGTGGTAAGCTCTGAATAGGATGGAGACGAACCGAGGTAAGGCGTTTGAGAATCGAAGGAAACATAAACGGTTGCAAATTCTCTGTTTGCTTCGAAATCAGTTGCGCTAAGCTCCCACTTGCGAATCCATTCCCTGCGCTTCTCAGGATTCGATTCACGTATAATCCGCATCATCAGATTTTCCCGAGCCCAATCTCCGCCCTGATCCGCTAAATGATCCTCCTCGCATTTTTTCTTCACCTTCTCAAGTAAGGCAAGCAGCTCTTCCATGTCGATGGGTTTCAATAAATAGCCGGTCGCTTCAATGTTAAGCGCTGCCTTAATATATTGAAACTCGTTATGTCCACTTAGATAGATGATTTTTACGTTCTTATCTATTTGTTTCGCTCTTCTTCCAAATTCAAGTCCGTCCATAATGGGCATACGGACGTCAGTCAAGATGATATCCGGCTTTAGTTCAGATAGCTTGCTAAGCGCTTCCTTGCCATTACGTGCTGTTCCAACTACGGTGATTCCAATCTTATCCCAAGGAACATAATGCTCAATTGTTTCCAACTCAATCGCTTCGTCATCCACTAATAAAATGCTATACATAGGACTCCCACCTTTTGACTGAGTATCGGGTGTTTTCTTTTATTTTAATTTTAGCCGCAATGCTGCTTTTCAACAATGAAGCAAGGTGAAACGTGGCGGTTTGGGTTATGAATTGGTGTATGCTTGTATAGATTGGAGCCGCATGATCACCCTATAATTAAAGTGCGAAGGAACACAAGACTGGCAGGAGGCTGCAAAATGGAAACTGCACTAAAAGTGGAGCGGAGCCAATCTAGTCCACCGATCGGAAAGCGTAACATCAGAAAATCCAATATATGGAGCAGATTGAAAGAGCAGCGTCTATTGTTTCTGCTCATGCTTCCAGCGGTAATTGTTATGTTCTTGTTCTCGTATTTGCCAATGTTTGGCTTGTACATGGCATTCATAAATTATTCGCCTGGTGGAGGTTCGTTTTTCCAACAATTTTTCAAGACGGAGTTCGTTGGTTTCCAATGGTTTTCTTACTTTTTTACGAATGGTGATTTCTACTTGATTATGCGTATACGTTGGCACAAAGCTTTCTATCGCTAATATTTGGTTTTCCAATGCCGATTATATTGGCTTTAATGATCAATGAGCTACGCAATGGCTGGTTTAAACGAACGTTCCAGACCGTATCCTATATGCCGCATTTTATTTCGTGGGTTATTGCGGCGAACATTATTATTACGGTTCTTTCGTCAAGCGGTGTGATTAACAATATATTGATGGGACTTGGAATAATCAACGAGCCCATCCAATTTATGCAGAATGGGCCGTTGTTTTGGTGGATTATTGCCTTCTCGAATACGTGGAAGAGCATGGGCTTTAACGCGATCATGTATCTGGCAGCAATATCGGCGATTAATCCCGAGTTGTATGAGGTAGCGAGGGTGGATGGTGCAAGTCGCTTTAAGCAAATGCTGCACATTACATTACCATCGATTAAGCCGACAATTATTATTCTTGCCATCCTAGCTGTCGGAGGTATTCTCAACGCGGGCTTCGATCAGCAATATTTGCTGCAAAACAATACAGTGCTCCAATATTCTGAAGTCATTGATACGTATACGTACAAATATGGGCTACAAAAAGGGATGTTCTCTTACGGTGCAGCTGTCGGTTTATTCAAATCCGTCGTCGCTTTCATCCTCGTCTTAAGCGTTAATACGATGGCCAAAAAAATGGATGAACAGTCGTTGTTCTAGAAAAAAAAGAAAAGGAGAACGTACCATGGCAAAATCAAAAAATGATTTTATCTTTATGTCCGGTGTTTATCTAATTATTATTTTAGTATTCATTGTGACCTTTTACCCTTTCTGGAACATATTCATCATCTCGCTTAACAGCGCGGAGGACACCTTGCGCGGGAATCTCTACTTGTGGCCGAGGGACTTCAGCTTGGCAAGCTATAAGCAAATATTGTCTGATAGTGAGATTTGGGCGGCGATTAAAGTGACCGTGTTGCGAACCGCAATCGGTACGCCGCTAGCCGTGATTATGATTTGTATGTTGTCTTACTCACTAAGTAAGCGTGAGTTAGTGGGTAGACGCATGTGGACGTTGTACTTTATTTTCACCATGTATTTCGGTGGTGGCCTCATTCCTTACTATATGGTTCTGAAAAGTCTCCATCTGATCGATAACTTTATGGTATTCATCCTGCCGAGTATGATGAATGTCTTCTATATGATTATCGTACGCACCTTTATGGAGCAGTTACCACAGGAGCTTGATGAATCAGCAAAGATTGACGGAGCTAATTATTTGCAAATCTTTTTCAAAATCATTCTACCCTTAACAACACCAGTGTTGGCGACGATCGGATTATTCACAGCAATTATGCATTGGAATTCTTGGTTTGATTCCTATGTATTTACGTATAGTGCTGATTTAAAGACACTACAGGCGGTTTTGGTCAAAATTCTCAACCAATATCAAACGGGCTCAATGGTTGGGGCTGCCCAGCAGGAGGCTGATTCCGCTAAACGGTTAGCTGTTTCACCGGATACAATCCGGATGGCAGCAACGATGGTAGCAACGCTACCGATAATCATGGTTTACCCTTTCCTCCAAAAGTATTTTGTTAAAGGCATGACACTAGGTGCAGTGAAAAGCTAGAAAATATAGTGGGAACTTGGTTAATCAGGCCAATAACCTTTTAGGAGCCATTCCTGTAATGGAGTAATTAAGGGTTTGAATGAAAAATGCACCTCGAGTATACTGTGAATTGTTCTGGG
>JAIMBU010000529.1 GCA_023511325.1 Gorillibacterium sp. | reverse complement strand
GCGCTGTACTGCCGCTGGCGGAGCTGCCGCTTGGCGTAGGCGATGCGACCGCGGGCTGGCGCGGTAGTGCACCGCTCGCGGCTGGTGCGCTACCGCTACTGGCGGCGGCTGTGGCCCGCGGCGCAGGCTGGACGCGGCTCTTGCTCGCCGCGGGCTCGCCTGCGCCACGACGCAGCGCCTGCGCCTCGCGGAGCACATCCTGTCCGTCCAGCCGCAGGATCTGGTCGGCTAGCAGCTTGCTCGCCTCTTCTTCCTGCTGTACCTTACCCCGCAGCAGCAACAGATTGCCCTTCTCCACTTGGCTGCGCGCCGTTCTCCACAAGCTCGGGAAGACCACAACTTCCACTTTGTCTATTCGATCCTCAAGCTCGAGAAAAGCCATTTGTTGCCCTTTTTTACTGACAATCTCCTTCACAGAAACAACCATCCCAGCAATAACCGCTTCCCGCCCTTCGGGAACATCTGCGAGATATGAGATCGGTTCGATATCAAGGGTACGCATCATTTCGTCGTAATCATCCAGTGGATGCCCCGACAAGAATAGGCCAAGCAATTCTCGCTCCATCTCTAGCTGCTCCGTATTCGAGTAGGGTCGAACGTCTGGATAATCAATCGTCCAATTGACCTCCTCGGTCAGTCCAAAAAGATGTAGTTGAAGATCGTCCCGTTCTTTTTTCCACTTGAGGGCCATTTCCACCATATCATCAAGCACGGCTATGGCCTGCGCCCGATGAGTGGGTAACGAATCAAGAGCCCCGCCTTGGATCAAGGATTCAATCACTCGCTTATTACATACACGAAGATCGACCTTACGGCAGAAATCCAAGAGGTCGGTGTACGGCTCTCCTTGTCTACCCACAATAATTGCATCAATCGCCTGGGTTCCGACGTTCTTGATGGCGGCTAACCCGAATCGAATGCGTCCTAGATTGGCTATAGGGGTAAAGGTTACACCACTTTCGTTCACATCTGGGGGTAATACGATGATTCCCGTCCGCCGACATTCATCGACGTATTCAGCAACCTTGCGTTGATTGCCCATATTAGCCGTGAGCATGGAAGCCATAAAAGCGGTTGGATAATGAGCTTTTAAATAAGCGGTCTGATAGGCCAATACGCCATAAGCAGTAGCATGTGCCTTGGGAAAGCCATAGTCGGCAAACCGCAGGATCATATCGTACACCTTATTCGCATCCTCGTTTGTATACCCCTGTTTAAGGCATCCCGCAGCGAAATGCTCCCGCTCTTTGTCAAGGACCTCACGCTTTTTCTTACTGACCGCACGACGCAACATATCGGCTTCACCCAAGGTAAAGCCCGCCATACTTGAAGCGATCTGCATGATCTGCTCCTGATAAACGATAATGCCATGCGTATCCTCAAGAATCGGCTTTAAATCGGGATGTGGATAGTCCACAACCGCCCGTCCGTGCTTACACTCAATATACTTTGGGATGAACTCCATCGGACCTGGACGATATAAGGCCAGTACAGATACAACATCGGCAAAACAGTTCGGTCGCAGATCCTTTAATACTTTCCGTACACCAGGAGACTCAAGTTGGAAAATACCTGTGGTCTCTCCTTTGCTTAACAGCTCGAAGGTCGCCGGATCGTCATACTCCATGCTTTCAAAATCGATGGTAGTTCCCGTTTCCACCTCGATCCACTTCAAGCAGCGTTCAATGATCGACAACGTGCGTAGACCGAGAAAGTCCATCTTCAGCAGGCCGATGGCCTCCAGACTCTCCATTGTATATTGTGTGAGAGCGGTTTTCTCCGTTCCCTCCTGCAGCGGAACATAGTGGGTTAGCGGCTCTCTCGAGATCACGACACCGGCTGCATGCGTAGAAGCATGTCGGGGCATTCCCTCAACCTTCATGGCAAGCTTAATCAACCGATCTGTTGTTGGTTGCTTGGCGCAAAGTGCCTTCAGATCAGGATTCAGCGTCAAGGCTTGGCTTAAGGTAATCCCCAAGCGGTTAGGGATCATCTTAGCGGCGCGGTCCACTTCTGCGTAGGGAAGATTCATTACGCGACCAACATCACGAACTGCCCCTTTAGCAGCCATGGTGCCGAAGGTAATGATCTGTGCTACATGCGCTGCTCCATATTTCGTAACCACATAGTCGATAACCTCATCACGACGTTCATCGCTGAAATCGATATCGATATCGGGCATACTGACCCGTTCGGGGTTGAGAAACCGTTCGAAAAGCAGGTTATGGCGGATCGGATCGACGCTCGTAATCTTCAGTACATAGGCTACCAAGCTACCCGCAGACGATCCCCGTCCGGGTCCAATAGCAATTCCGTTTTCTCTGGCAAAACGGATGAAATCCCAAACGATCAGAAAATAATCGGCAAAGCCCATAGATTCAATAACCTGTAGCTCATAGGCAAGCCGTTTGTTCAACTTCTCCCTATCGGCTTGATTCTGCCACTCCGGTTTAGCGGAGTAGCGCTCAATAAGTCCAACACGACAGAGCGAGCGCAAGTATTCAGCCGTCTCCATCCCTGCGGGGATCGGCTGGAATTCGGGCAATACCATCTGGTCAAAAGACAGCTCTAGCTGACATTTAGCAGCGATCGCAAGCGTGCTCTGCAGAGCATCAGGCAGATGGGGGAACAGCTGCTGCATCTCCTCCGCAGTCTTCATAAATAGCTCCTGCGTGCTGATCTTAAAACGGTCTGGGTCATCCAGAGTTTTACCCGTGCCAATTGCCACCAGAATATCCTGAACTTCATGATCATCAGAGTGAACATAATGCACATCGTTAGTGGCTACCAGTGAGATACCCGTAGCACGGCTTAAAGCAATCATTCCTTGAACAATCTTCTTCTGCTCGATCATGCCATGATCCTGAATCTCCAGATAAAAATCATCGTGAAATAGCTCGCGGAACCATTCTGCCGTTCGCTTAGCCTCTTCTGGCTTGTCCTGAAGCAATAGCTGTGGAATCTCTCCTTTGAGACAAGAGCTCAAGCAGATAAGTCCCTCCGCATGTTGACTTAAAAGCTCCTTATCGATGCGGGGCTTATAGTGAAAGCCCCGCAGATGAGCCACTGAAACAAGCTCCATCAAATTGCGATATCCGGTCATATTCTTAGCCAGCAGAATTAAATGACTGTTTGGTGACTCCTGCCGACTAGCCTTCGTGCTGAGGCTTCCATGGGCTAGATAGACCTCACAGCCAATAATTGGCTTAATGCCAGCTTGTACACAAGCTTTATAGAAAGGAATAGCGCCGTACATCACGCCGTGGTCGGTAAGTGCCAGCGCGGGCATACCTAGCTCCGCAGCTCTTCCTGCAAGCTCACGTATCCGGGCCGCTCCGTCCAGAAGGCTGTATTCACTGTGCACATGAAGATGCACGAATCCGCTCATGGTCAGGCTC
>JAIMBU010000528.1 GCA_023511325.1 Gorillibacterium sp. | reverse complement strand
ACTCAGAGCATATTCATGTGCTTTTGTTCATATGTATTTTTCAAAGGGGAGGATTAAATATGGAACCGAAAATCAAGCGAGAAGAGACCACTCAGAAAATCGATAAAGAGCACCCCACCTACCAATTAGAAATCATTCGTCATAACGCCCAGTGGGATGTGAAGGAAGAACGTGAGGATATTGAAAAAGACGAAAAAAAGCGGAAGGGCCGCCGCAATGCAGTGGTCACAACCGCTATCTATTTAGGTCTTCTTTATGTTCTGTACCTTGCAGCCCATCAATTCTCTGGGTTTAAGCTATTCTCTTTGTCATAAATGTGATTCAAGGCTTCGATAATCGGTTCCGCTGGATCACGATTGAGCAAGTATAAAGCATAAATATAAGCCAATGGCAGTCCAGTTGTATTGGATCCATCCGTAATAGAAGGAAATCCAGCTTCAAGTACAGGACCAAGCTGTTCATTTAAGCTGAGATCCACATGCATCGTTTCCTGAGGAAACTCATTACGGATGCTTTCGATGCAATAAGGAACGATTTTATTGTCGATCAGCGCTTTGCTTTCTTCTTCCGTTTTCGGGGAAACGGGAAGGGGATTGTTTTCCCCTGAGCGGATCATATCCACATAAAAAGAACAAAGCCACTGCTCGGGATTTCCGTTCGTTTGAAAAACACGACCAACTTCGTTGAGAAAGAAGCCGCAGGCATATGACTTACCCTCACGGACGAGCGAGAGCACAAACAAAGGACCATACATAGGATGTTGACCGATGAGACCTTCTATCGTATATTCACTAAAGCTTTTCGTTAAAATGCTCTTCAGGTGATTAAACAAAGATTCTATGGCTTGAAATTTCTCTAACGCTTGTTGTTTCTCTTCTTCAGGTGTTAGCGTGTTTGTTTCAGTATCATTTGGGGTCATGGGTGAAGCCTCCTTATCGATCCATTTTACCACTAGCACGTCCGTAGCACCATCGGAGCTTTCGTTGGAAAATGAATCAGTGATAAATATTCTTTATCTTAAAATGATTATACTTTAAATTTATTGGTAAGAAGTTGAAGTTCTTCTGCCATGCTACTAAGGGCAGATGCAGAGGAAGCGATCTCCTCCATCGATGCTAATTGTTCCTCTGTAGCAGCTGACACTGTGTGCGTTCCTTCTGCATTCTCGGAAGCAACACGTGACACAAGCACAATCGCATCGCTTAAATCATGAACACCTGTAGACAATAGTTTAACTCGCTCCGCTACCTCCCCAATTCGGGCAGTCACGTCATCAACCGATTGATTAATCTCACGGAAACCAGAGCCAGCCAATTGAATGCTTAGCAGCCCTTCGTTTACTTCCTCCAAGGATAGCTTCATTGTAGTAGCAACCTCGCGTGTTTCCTCCTGAATCAGACGAACGAGTCCGGTAATTTGTGAGCTGGAGCTCGCAGATTGCTCAGCTAGCTTACGAACCTCTGCGGCAACTACCGCAAAACCTCTCCCTTGCTCGCCAGCACGGGCCGCCTCGATGGCTGCATTGAGCGCAAGCAGATTCGTTTGGGAGGCAATATCTGCAATCATTCCGACGATTCTGCCAATCTCCTCTGAGCGTGCACCTAATCCGCTGACTGACTCCGCTAAGCCCATAACGGAAACACTGATCGACTTCATTTGGCTGACGGCCTTCTCAACGATCTGATTACCTTGGATTGATTTATCTGATGTCTGTTTAGCGGTGTTAACTGCCAGTTGGATCGTATCCACCGCCTGGTCCATCTCTTCAATCATGATTGTCATTGACAAAGAACTGCCTTCTGCACTTCGCACCTGCTGATCGGTTCCTTCCGCCATATCTTGAATAACTTGAGAGATTTGTTCTGTAGCTTTGCCTGTCTGTTCAGAGCCTGCCATCAATTGCTCAGCAGAAGCTGCTACCTGCATCGAATGATTGCCAACCTCACGGATGAGACCGCGCAGATTGGATGACATATGATTAAAGCTAGTCGCCAAATCGCCGATTTCATCCCTTGCAGTTATCGAAATAACTTCGGTTAAATCCCCTCCGCTGATTTTCTCAGCAGCTTGTCCCATCCTTCGCAGCGGCCGCGTAATGGAACGAATGATCAAGTAAGCCAAGACCGCCCCTGCAATAATGGCAAGAACGATAACGAGCAAGGTCGTATAAAGGATCGGTAAAGCTGCACGACCAAACTCATCCTCATTCATTGTCCCTGCAACCTTCCAACCCGTTGACTCATTTGTGGCGAAGACCATTATTTTCTTATCGCCTTCATTTTTGTATTCGAACGTCTCATCACTCGTAAACAGTTTATCCAGATATCCATTGGTATCAATGGATCCTGCTTCAAGGGTAGGGTGGGAGATAATATGTCGGCTTTTATCCATTATGAAGGAGTACCCCTCATCTCCGATTTTACCCAACTTCGCAAGCTCTGCAACCTGGTCCAGATTAAGATCGATACCGACAACGCCAGAGCCATCTGCCAGCGTCTTGGCCAGAGTGACGACCATCCCTCCTTCGGTGGTGGCAGAGACATAGGGATCGGTTATGATAATGCCTCCCTTTGCCTGCAAAGCCTCCTCATACCAAGGCCGCTTACGGGGATCAAAGCCATCTGGTAGAGCAACAACAGGAGAAAGCGTCATAAGCCCCGATTCTGATCCAACAAATACATTGATAATCTCCGAGTGAAGAGAGGCATATTGATTGAGCAGCTTTTGCATCTCTTCCTGACCCGTGGGCAGAAATGATTTCCCCTGAAATTGGGTCGAAAGATAATCAAGTTGATTTTTTTTGTCATTGATCGTATTCGTGATCACCGTATTAAGTAAGTTCACGTTCTTGTTTGCGCTAATCATCATTTCATTCTTCATCTCACGCGCAGCACTGGAATAGGAGAACCAGCCGATTGCTAAACAGGGTAGCAACAAAATAATGGAAAACGACAACAGCAACCTGCGTTTTATCGTCCAGCGAAAAGACTGGTAAAGCTTCTTAATCTCTCTCATCTCTAAGAACCTCATGTTACCCACTCCGATTTTACTATTTTTCACCACGAATCAGCTTATCGATAATGTTGAAATATGTCAATTGCTGTCGGTAATTGTCGGAAGTCTGCCATAATCAATTTATAGACTAAAGATTGCTTCATTCCCAAATCCACCTATTCAAGAGAAAGGATATACATTGGTCCCCATCAAGCCTATTTTTCAAGAGCTTGGGCTCGGGCTGACCTTTAATCAAAAAACAAATGTTGTTGTCGGTACCAAAACCGGTATGAAAATTACACTTACTATTGGTAGTACAAAAGCCGTCGTAAATGGAAAAGCCGTCACCCTGTCCTTAGCACCAAAGATTATTAAAGGGGCTACGTATGTACCACTGAGATTCATTGGAGA
>JAIMBU010000527.1 GCA_023511325.1 Gorillibacterium sp. | reverse complement strand
GCCTGCAACCTTAATTTGGAAGCTCTCATTCTTATTATTCTTAACCGTTAACGTACTGCCTGCATGCAAGTTATATAGCTTTGCCAGCTTCTCCGTTACGATAGCTCCTTGATCTGTTAGTTGCTGCTTCACATCGGTTTTCCGATCCTTTAAAACCACAAAGCGATCCATGCCCGCAGTTGTTTCAGGTACAAAGAGAACGACGTCCTGATTATTTACACCTTTCTTCGTTGCAATCATAATATCCTGTGTGACCTTAAGCGATCCTGTTATTTGCGGAGTAGCTGCAATCAGCTCGTCATAACTTGCTTTAAGCTGCTCCGGGCTGTCCTCATGAAAAGCTACCACTGCCTGGTATTTCATGATCTCACTAAATTGGATGCCGGCAATGTCACCGATGGAATCCTTTAATCCAAAGCCGGTTAGAATCAGCGCGGTGCAGCCCGCTACGCCAATCACGGTCATGAACATCCGTTGCTTATAGCGAAAAAGATTTCGTGCTGTTACCTTCTGCACGAAGCTAAGTCGTTTCCAGAGGAACGCTATCCGCTCTAATAGAATTCTTTGTCCACTCCTTGGTGACTTGGGCCGCATAAGTATGGAGGCGTTACTTCTTAGTTCTACTCGGGTGGCGATAATAGCAGTCATGGATGTACATAGCAAGGCAACAGCCACTGAGATTGCGGAGTAGCTGAGGTAAAAGCTTGTCCGAACACTAGGTAAATTGTACAGCGCACCATAAGCATTATAAATAATCGTTGGAAAAAGCGTAAAGCCAATAGCGAGTCCCACAATGGCTGCGATAATGCTGGCTAATGTGCCATAAACTAAAAACTTCAGCATAATCTCGCCGTTGCTATAGCCTAAAGCTTTCAATGTGCCAATCTGTTGACGTTGCTCCTCAACCATTCTGGTCATGGTTGTCAGGCTGACTAAGGCTGCAATCAGGAAGAAAAAGACGGGAAAGGCAGTAGCGATCGAAGCTAAACGATCTGCATTATCACTAAATTCAATATAACCAGAGTTGCTGCTACGGTCGAGAACATAAGATTTGGGCAAAGCTAGCTCAGCTAGCTTCTTTTGTCCCTCAGCAATCTCCTGTTCAGCCTTTGCTATTTCCTGATCCGCCTTTTGTTTTTCTGCTTCATAGGTTGCCAGCCCGACTTCATAGTCTGCTTGACCTTGCACCCGTTGGGGGTTAGATGTGGGTCCGTCCTGATTGTTCTGACTCCCCTCATCCAGTTTGGCTTTAGCAACGGCTAGCGCAGCAGCCGCATCTGTCAATTTCTGTTTGACTGCGGTAATTTTGCGTTGTGCTTCGTCCAGTTTGGCTTGACCCTCTGCTTTTATAACGGCCAGCTGCTCGGCAGGCTGATTATGTACAATCTGCTCGACCGCTTTTTTATGTTTTTCGACAAGGGCGTCATAAGTTTCGGTATAGGCTTGTTCTTCAGCAGTATCTTTAAAGCTTAGATAGGCTTCTGTATACACGGGAAGATTGAAATCCTCTTCCGCAATGACAACGAAGGCATCGGATGTGCCCTTGCCTATGCTACTGCTACTACGAGTAAGACTCTCAATAAATTGTGGGCTTTTGACGACTCCCACTACCTTATAGCTGATCGTTTTGAAGCTATCTGCCAAGTCTACAGCCGCATCCGTATTGCTGAATGTTATCGTATCCCCCACCTGATAGGCTTTGCTCATATTCCTGTTATCATCGATAGCGATCTCTCCAGATCGTTCGGGAAGTCTGCCTGCGGCAATCTGATACTGGTTCAGCTGATATGCTTTATTGTAAGAAAAAACTTTGGCAATCAAGCCACTCTCCGTTAAGAAGGTATCTGCTGTGTATCCAGGCTGAACCTCCAAAACATCGGGAGCATTCTGCAAAGCAGCTATGTTCTCCAGCGTTAAGCCATAGTTGGATTGAACCTTCAAATCCATCAATTGATGCGTTTTAAAATAATAGTCCGCTGTATCGAGCATATCTGGACCAGTCGCTTTAATTCCAGCAAAAAAGCCAATACCGAGACAAATGATCGCCAAGATGGATAGGAACCTTGCTTTTGTCCGCCAAATTTCCCGGAATATATCTTTCCATAACGATTTTCTCTTCACTTTGATTAGCTCCTTACCACTCAATGTTATCAACGGAGGTCGGATTTGGATTTTGCACGATTTTGCGGACCTTGGCATTGTTAATTTCAATGACTCGATCCGCCATCGGAGCAATGGCTAGATTATGAGTGATCACGATAACAGTTGTTCCCGTTTGCCGACAAGTATCCTGCAACAGCTTAAGGACTTGTTTACCCGTATTGTAATCAAGTGCCCCGGTAGGCTCGTCGCACAACAATAATTTGGGTTGCTTGGCGAGCGCTCTGGCGATAGCCACACGCTGCTGCTCTCCACCGGACAGTTGGGCCGGAAAGTTATTTAAACGCCCACTGAGCCCCACATCCTCAAGCACTTTTCTCGCATCAAGTGCATGTGGGGAGATTTGGGAAGCAAGCTCCACATTCTCCAGCGTCGTTAAGTTTGGCACCAAATTATAGAATTGAAACACAAACCCGACATCATTCCGCCGGTACTGGGTCAGCTCCTTATTGCTGAAGCGAGCGATATCGATCTGATCTACAATGACCTGACCTTCATCCACTTTATCCATCCCGCCTAAAATATTCAAAACCGTCGATTTCCCCGCTCCACTGGGACCAACGATAATGGCGAATTCCCCTTTTTCAATTTCAAAGTTCACCCCATCGTTAGCGACAATCGTTGTTTCTCCCATTTTATAGCGTTTATATTCATCTTTAATCGTCACAAATGCCATTAGTCCCACTCCTGTTTCTACTTCGTCTATGTAAGTCACTTATCTAGTTTATCACAATAATTCAGAACGATAAAAAGCCAACATTATTTACTCTTGTATTTACCCTGGGGTTCTTGGCCGTTTGTTCATCCCTAGGTGGAACACGCTGGGCAATTGTTCAGTTACCATTTACCAGATGGAACGAGGATCGCAAGAAAGCTCTTGAAGTCGAACCAAGCATTTTCCTGCAAAAGTACAGCTTTTCAAAAGCTTTCTACTCTAGAAGAGGGAATTCCTGCAAAGATACAGTTTTTCAGGCTGGCACAGGCTGGGATAGAGAATGGAATACCAAATACATGCATTTTTGCAGGTAATTAGTATGGAAAAGGATTTTATCAGAAAAAAGGATGTACAATCGCAGGTTTACTCTTTCACGTCGCTGCGGTGCACCTTGTGTGGGCAACCTGCTATCACCGCAGTCGAATTGTTGTCTCTATTTACATTCATTTCAGTCAACGCAAAGCAAAAGGATTGATCCGTGTTTTAGGTATTGATTATTAAAAAGTAGCGATCTATAATGAAACCACACTACTGTTTAATAATTAGTAATGG
>JAIMBU010000526.1 GCA_023511325.1 Gorillibacterium sp. | reverse complement strand
GTAAACAACAACGCAAGAACAACGGTCAAAACGAGGAATCCCACCCGCAGTCCCCAGCCTTCTGTGCGGCGAAAATACTGAAAGCCAATATAAAGTGAAAGAAGAGAAAAGACATATTTGATCATTCCCGGAATGATTAAATAGCAGGTCATTAAAGCCCCAGTCAAAATACTAAATCCCAGCAGGCTAAGAGCTTTACGCAAGACCTTCACCTCCTTGACGGATCAAACGGATTGCTTGTGCCCTGTCCGTTTTACCAAAAACCGCTTGACCAGCAACTAGAATATCAGCTCCGGCTTCAGCTACTATAGCCGCTGTCTCCACGTTAATCCCGCCGTCTACTTCAATGTGAACGTGCTGAAGTCCCTCAGCATTGAGCAAATTGCGGAGTTCACGGATCTTTGGCACAACGCTTGGTATGAAGGATTGTCCCCCAAAGCCGGGATTGACCGTCATCAGAAGTACAAGGTCAACATCACCCAAAACATGCTTAATCCATTCAATGGGGGTAGCCGGATTCAACACAACCCCAGGCTTAGCACCATGCTGACGAATCAGTTGGAGAGTACGATGAAGATGTGTGCAGGCTTCTGCGTGTACGGTAATAATATCTGCTCCCGCTGCGGCAAAATCCGCAATAAAGCTGTCTGGATTGTCAATCATCAGGTGAACATCGAATGGAAGCTTTGTTACTGTACGAACCGCCTTAACAATAGCTGGTCCAAAGGTTAGGTTAGGAACAAAGTGACCATCCATAATATCAACATGGATCAGATCTGCCCCGCTTTTTTCGGCATCGCGAATCTCTTCTCCCAAGCGGGAGAAATCGGCAGATAAGATTGATGGGGCGATCTGCAAAGGGTGCAAGTCAATACCTCCGTTTTCTATCCTTGATTTCAGTTAGGAATTCTACATAATTCTCGTATCGCCAAGCCGCGATCTTTCCTTGCTCCACCGCTTCCTTGACCGCACAATTAGGTTCTTTATGATGGACACAACCGCGAAATCGACAAGCTTCCGTATAAACGCGGAAGTCACGAAAGCAGTCGCCCAAATCCTCTGCTTCTAGCCCTTCAAAATCAAGCTGACTAAAGCCTGGGGTATCGGCAACCCAGCCTCCACTCTTCAGGGGAATCAGTTCTGTATGTCGGGTGGTATGCTTTCCACGCCCAAGCCGCTCACTAATCTCGTTAGTTGCCAGCGTCAACCCAGGTAACATCGCGTTTAAAAGTGAAGATTTACCCACACCAGATTGTCCAGAGAATACACTGACTACGCCCGCTAAACGATGAGAAACCTCTTCGATACCACGGCCAAGCTTAGAGCTGGTTGAATGAATACCATAACCCATATGCTCATAAGGACGGATGATATCCGCGATTTCAACTTCGCTTTCGTGGGTAAGCAGATCAGTTTTGGTCAAGACAATGATAGTATCAAGTCCCGCTGATTCAATATGAACTAAAAATTTGTCTAATAGCTGCGGGTTCAAAACAGGTCGATCGACGGAAAAAACAAGCACGGCCAACTCAGCGTTGGCAACGGGTGGACGGACGAGCTCCGTCACCCGAGGCAAGATATCATCCACCATGCCTTGTCCATTCTCCGTCAAGCTGAATTCAACCTGATCCCCTACTAAAGGTGAGATATTGCGTTTTTTTAAGATGCCTCGCGCACGACATTGAATTAAAGCTCCGTCGTCTGGGTGCTTACCCTCAGCTAGGATATAATAAAATCCGCTCAGAGCCTTAACAATCATACCAATTGCCATCTTTACCCTCCCTACTGAGCAGGTGTTTCTGTAGCCCCTATGACGGGGTCCGCACTCTCGCCACCGCCTGCAGGCACTTGTGGTGACGTAGACGCTCCATCAAGAGATGGTGTAGCTGTTGGTGTAGGCGTAGCTGTTGGTGATGGTTTATTTATCGTGTTCAGGTACATTTCATAAGTGAATGTATACGTTTCAAATAAGGTATTATCCCGTAGCACCTGCACCTTCGCCGATTTATTCTTAGTGACAACAACCGGAACATTAAAGATCTTAGCGGTGTCTATCTGTTCGGTAAGGACAACCCTGTTCTCCGATTGCGCATCAGTGACCTGAATGAGCACCGTAGACGGTTCACCTTCTTTAGCTGGAGGAATTGGCGGTAAGCTGAACACGGCTTCCCCAGCATCCGTCGGTTTACCACTTGAAACATACAGAACGATATCCTTGGCACCTGGATCAACCTCATCATCAGGATTGTAAGGAAACTGCTTATAAATTACCCCTTCAGGCTGTTCGAAACTGGAGCGTGTAAGAATATTGCCCTCACTCACGGATAGCCCACGTACGGTCAGCATGGATTTAGCAGCATCCAGCTTCTTACCAACCAGGTTAGGCATGAGAATTTGTTCCTGCTTCTCAGCCACATTAAAATGAACAGTATCCGTTTTAGGATTAAATGGATCACCGGATACCGGTAGTTGTTCGAGAATCTCATCCTTCGGTTGATCGGACGGTACAAAATCAACTAAAACCTGAGCTTCATCCATACCTAGAGCCTTAAGAGAGCTCAACGCCTCCGATAATAACTTGCCCGCATAATTGTCCATCACAACCTCGCCAGGACCATCACTGACTGCTAATATAATTAATTCGGGCATAACTTTGACGATACCACTGCTAGGATCCTGATCGATAACAATGTCTTTGACCACGACAGGATCAGTTCTCCGTTCAATCTTTACTTCAAACCCAGCATCCGTCAAGGTTTTCTCAGCAAGCTTCACATCCTGTGTTTCTACATTTGGAATAATGATATCCTCTAAGGGAGCGGCCATCCGCTTCACTTGTTGGGCTGCAAATAACAAGCCAACAACGATGAGAATGAAGACACATGCCCAGATCGTGGGCTTAACCCATTTTCTTTTGATGCTGGTTGTTGCCGAATTTCCAGACTTATCTGACTTGCGGGATAGGTAGCTATCGTCACGAATCGCTGGAACGACTCGCGTCCGCTCCACGTCATCCTCATCAATATCAGCGAACATCGTCTTCGGTTCATTGCGTCGTTCTGGCCGCAAACAGGTTTCCAGATCGGCAAGCATATCCTTGGCCGACCGATATCGGCTATCCGGATTCTTCCGCATGGCTCTCAGAATAATATTCTCGACACTTTGGGGAATGAGCGGATTGATCTTGCGCGGCTCCTCAACATTCTCTTGCAAATGCTTCAATGCCACACTAACCGGACTTTCTCCCGAAAAAGGTAATTTTCCCGTCATCATTTGGTAGATTACGACTCCGAGGGAATATAAATCTGATTTGGCTCCAGCTGGTGTCCCTTTAGCATGCTCCGGTGAAAAATAATGAACCGAACCGATGACCGACCCCGAATATGTAATCGTATTTGTAGAGATGGCTCTCGCGATGCCGAAATCAGCCACCTTGAC
>JAIMBU010000525.1 GCA_023511325.1 Gorillibacterium sp. | reverse complement strand
ACGATATAGGTTACAATCGACCATGGCCACATATCCCAGCCTGTAAACACAACGATTTTCAACAAAATCGTTACATATTCAAAGCTTATCATGAAGGCAATCCAAAGAACGGTATGGATCAGCCAACGGGATAGATGTAGCTCAGGGACGAGAAGAAGATTTAGATAAACGATGTGAAATGCTGGATAAACGATTAACCCCATCAGCAGAATCCAATAAGGGGACTCGCTAGGTTGATAGTAATGAAACAGCTTCATGTGAATGCCGAAAGCCATTTCAAAGCTTAAACCGAACGCAACAGCTAACAAATACACGATAACCACAAAGTGAGCAGTTAATTTTATCTTTTCGCGCTTGTACAAGAAGATCAATGTGATAATAAAAAAAACCACACAACCATATATCTCCATAAGCTATTTCCTCTCTGTATAATTATTGTTAATTATACCCATACTTATACAACTATATCATGAATTATTTACGAAAGAGGGTAGTAAACAAATGCATCAGGTATCCCAGAAAATTGCGATGAAAACAGCATTCGAACGAGCTTTAGAACTAAAAGGACTACAGATTGCCAAATTGGAAAGTACCCTAAAGTTAGAGAAAGACGGTAATCTCAATGATATTTTCCAAAGAATGTTGCATGAAGAAGCTCATCATTTAAATCTGTTAAGTCAGAAATTTACCGAGTTAGGATTAGTCTAACAGGAGGAGAACTTACAATGGATCAATTAGAAAGATATAAAGATATATTATTTAGTGAGATGACCCTGCAAACGTTTCTGAACAATGAGATGATCCGCATGACAAATCCGGTGGCAAGACAAACTTTCTCTGCTATGCGTGACGAAGATGCCATTCACATTATTCTGTTGCAGCAAATTATTGAAAGCATAGAATCGCCCAAAGAGCCAGTTCTTATCCTCTCGCCAAAAGAATAAAACGCTACTGCTCCATGTATGAATAAAAAATTTATGGTTCTTTCCAAAACCGATGTTTGACGAACAAACACCACAGATAAACAAGAATGCCCACACCAATCATGGATAAATAAAAAATCATCGGATATTCCTTCTTTCCGAATTCTGTGGAAGCAAGAAATGTTCTGTAAACCAGGTAAGCATAACCATAACCATGGTATTGACGATGACGCTCAACGAATAGGTCCAATCCACATGCTTCATCATTTTAAAATGAACGGCGAGAATCTCGAAAAGCGTAAATAAGACGACCCATGCAACGATATTGTACACTTGGTATTTCCTTATTCTCGTTGTGCATTGGGCAACCAAAACTCCCATGGGTAATACAACACCAATGGAAAAGAAAAGTGATGAGCCAAAAATAGGGATTGCAGGGTCATTGATCACATAAAAATCTTCATCGATCGCAAAACCATCCACGAGCAATTGCGCAGTGAGGGCCAGGAATCCACAAATAAACAGTCTCTTGGCTCTTTTCTTGTCGATGATCGCTAATAAAACGATCCAACAGATGATCGAACAGAATATCCACTTCATGTTGTTTTCACCTCATGATTCAGCTGTAGTTACATGTTACCCTGTGATGCTTAAATTTATTAGGAGGCCTAAAATTGAAAACTGCGATTATTGGTGCAACACCATCTGGACTTGCCTGTGCGATTAGTTTAGAGCGGAACGGGCTGGATTATGATCTATTTGAGCGTTTGCATCGGATCGGAGACCCCTTTCATTATGCATCTGTATGGTTGACGGATCATCGTGAAGAGACAGATTGGTTGAAACGAGTGGAAGCGGACACTGGTATTGCTATCCATCCCCTTGCGGCTGTTGAACGTATCATTGTAACCACACCGGATAAAGAAGAAGAATATAGTGGAGCATTGGGTTGGATCATCGAGAATGGGCAAGCAGACAGTTCACTGACAAGCCAGTTGGCTGCACAGATCAAAGGAAAGGTTCACCATTCGACAGCACCCGACTTGAACTACATCAAAGATACCTATGATGTTGTGGTGGCTTGTGAGTCTGCAGGTGTGCTATCTTCCAAAAACGACAATTGGAATAAAGAACTGATCCTTAACGTCCGAGGGATGACGGTTCTCGGTAGCTTTGATCAGCACACGGTTTATATTCGGTGCAATCTGGAATATTGCCCTGATGGGGTTTTGTATATGATTCCGCTGAGCGCGAAGAAATTGAGTATTTCATTGTGTATACCTAATGCAACCTCAAATCAACTAGATGCTTATTGGAATGAATTTCTAGCCCAGGAAGAAATCCGTTGGAAAACGGTTGAAGCTTTTGAATTTCTTCATCAAGTTGGACAGCCTGCGACTGAGATCCAGGACCAGTTGTTTTTTGCCGAGAACGGAAGTGGCTTTTATGATCCATTCTTTGGATGGGGACAAGCAACTGCCATTGCGGAGGGGTATAAAGCGGGTCAGCTTATTACTCAGCAGAGGAATATAGAGGCTATGCAGCACTTTACCCCTACCAAACAAAACCCTCATATCTCCACCCCACTAGAAATCATCGAGCAGGCATTAATCTCCAGAAAGGGAGGAAACGGTGTTGGAACAGATGAATCGGAAACAGATTGATTATCAGTTAAACGAAGCGATCATTAACATTTTTTCTCGCTATGTTATGTATGATGGTCAACTGCAAGAATTTGCTACGCAAGAAGCGTCAGACCTGACGGAACGTTTTGAACATTTTATCGAAAAAGAAATGCTTAAACGCTCTAAAGAGAACTAGCATAAGGAATTTGGCATCCGGGGATAATGAGTGCATGGAGAGAGCGGAAGGAGGATGAATCATGAGAGTTGCTATTGTCGGGGCTGGACTTGCAGGTCTTGCTTGTGCGCTTACCTTAGAGAAGGAGGGCATAGAATTCGATATCTTTGAACAGCGACCTATGTGTGGGGAACTCACCCAACACAGTGCTGCCATGCTGCAAATTATGAATCGTCCGATTAAAGATCAGCCTGATTATCTGCGTACCCAATTCGGGATAGAAATTCAGCCCCTTGCAACCTTAAACCGAATTGTGATGAATACTCCGAATAAGCAGGCTACAATAGAAGGCAAGAATATCGGCTATCTTTTTCGCAGAGGTCAGGCAGAGGACTCTCTTGAACAACAACTTTTCAAAAAATTGCAGACAAAAGTACATTTCAATACCAGAGCAGACTGGCAGAAATTGAAAGAAGAGTATGATCACGTTGTTATTTGTGATGGGCAAGGAGAAGTTACAAGAGAACTTGGTTGTTGGGTTGGAGATACATTTCGTTCTTGGGTGATGGGGGCCAATATAGTTGGGGAGTTTAGTCCAAACACACTTACGATGTTTCTAAATACAAATTACTGCAAGTCAGGATATGCTTATCTAGTTCCTTTTGATGAGAATCGTGCTTTTCTTGGCCTCATTGTTCCAAACACGGATAAACAGGAGC
>JAIMBU010000524.1 GCA_023511325.1 Gorillibacterium sp. | reverse complement strand
GTGCTGAGATCATCGAGGAACGATTGTTTATTGCAGTCGAAGATAACGGCGGTGGCATAAGCGGAGAGAAACTCGATGAAATCAATCGTGCCTTTCGCGATACAGACGATCGGGAGGAATATCGGATTGGTTTGCGGAATGTGCATCAACGACTGATATTAACCTATGGAGAGTCCTCCGGCCTAGTCATTGCCAGTGAACCGGGACTTTGGACGCGAATCTCTTTTTCAATACCGATTGGGGGATTGTTGCATGTACAAAGTATTGATAGTGGACGATGAACCAGCGATTCGCAATGGTCTGCGAACACTGGTAAATTGGAGTGCGTATGGATTTGAGGTAGCAGGTGTTGCTGCTAATGGTCGGGAAGCATTGACCCAGTACCAAGAAACATCTCCGCAACTGATGGTTGTGGATATCCGCATGCCCGGAATGGACGGGCTTGAGTTAATTGAAGAAATTCGCAAGACGGACCGAAGCTGTCACTTTATCATCCTCAGTGGCTATGCTGATTTTTCCTATGCTAAACAAGCCATTGGGTGGAGTGTTAATGCCTATATCCTCAAGCCCGTTGATGAAGAGGAGTTGGAGAACGAGCTTCGGCGGATCTCCAGTATACTGGATGAAGAAGCGGAGCTAGCTGATCATTTCTTTTCGGAGGCAGACATCGCTGATCTGCTTGGAGAAGCTAGTGAAGCTGGATTGCATACTGGAGAGAGCGGTAAGGCTGTTGATATAGAGTTTCTCGCGGATAAGCTTTTCTTCGCTCTTGATCTAGGAAGCAAAGAAAAGGCCAAACAAATCATTGAGGATGCGGGACAACGGATTACACAGTACATGCGCACAGAGGAGTTTGTTAAAACCAGCTTTGCTCAGATCCTGACGATTGCCTTAAATAAGCTCTCGGCTGTCAGTCATGAACATTATGATCTCGCCCAAGAATATATCGTTAAAGTACCTGAACTTTATCGGCAGCAGAGCTTTCAAGGAATGCTGGATCAGATCAGTAAAATGACAACACAAATAACAGAAGGCCTAGGTAATGCTAGCAATGTACCAACCATTCATCAAATTCTCCATTTCATTGAACAGCATTATGGAGAGAATCTCAAACTGGAGACGATTGCTGAATTATTTAATTACAACAGTGGTTATTTGGGCAAGCTCTTAAAAAGTCAAACGGGGGAAAACTTCAACACGCATCTTGATCGCATTCGGATCTCCCGTTCCATCGAGCTTCTGGGTAGCGGAATGAAGGTTCATCAGGTGGCAACGAGGGTCGGTTACGCAAACGTAGATTATTTTCATGGGAAGTTCAAAAAATACACAGGCACGACGCCATCCTCTTATAAGGGCAAGCCATTAAAGCCATTTCAAGCTAATGAAGCTAATGAACAATAAATCTGTCAGTTGTGAATGAAGTCGACAAGAAGGGGTCAGAGTAAACTCTGGCTGCCTTCTTTTTTTGTGCGGACAATGGAGAAAATGAAAGCGCTTATTTTCATATGATTTCGTGATTGATTTAGATGGTTTTCTCTATTTAACAATCACAGTAAGATAAATGTACGAGATAGGAAGAGAGGGATATAGATGAAAACGCTAACAGCAGAGCAATCCCTGCCTGCGGTACTCAAAAACAAAAAGCCTAATAGATTTTGGAAGAAAATGATTGATCAGCGTTACCTTTATTTTATGTCCATCCCTTTCATTATTTGGCTGTTTATTTTCAGCTACTTACCTGTGTGGGGTTGGCTGATGGCATTCCAGAAATATAAACCGGGCAAAGCTATTTTGAGTCAAAAATGGGTGGGCCTGGAGAACTTTCGAGTCCTGTTTGCCGACGATACCTTCTATCTGGTTATGCGCAATACGCTGGCTATGAGTCTTATGGGTCTGGCAGTTGGATTTACCGTTCCGATTATCTTTGCCCTCCTGATGAATGAACTACGCGGACAATTTTTTAAACGTTCTGTGCAAACGATTTCTTACCTTCCTCACTTTGTATCCTGGGTCGTTGTAGCCGGGTTGGTTTCAAAGATGCTATCCACTGATGGTGGCGCGATCAACGAATTGCTTGTCTACCTGCATATTATTAATGAACCCATACAGTTTATGGCCAAAGGAAATTGGTTTTGGATGATTGTTACCGCTTCCGACATGTGGAAGGAAACGGGGTGGAACTCGATTATCTTTCTATCTGCCATGGCCGGCATTGATCCTGAGCAATACGAAGCAGCCACGGTTGATGGCGCCGGAAGATTTGGTCGAATGTGGCATATTACGTTGCCGGGAATTCGCCCTACTTTCATGGTCATGCTGATCCTCTCGATCGGAAATTTAATAAGTATTGGTTTTGAGAAACAGTTCCTGTTAGGAAATCCGCTTGTTACTGATTATTCGCGTGTACTCGAACTTTATGCCTTGACCTACGGAATCGGGATGAGTCGTTATTCATTCGGAACAGCAATCGGAATATTCAACTCTGTTGTAGCGATATTCCTCGTACTCACAGCTAATGGGATCTATAAACGTGTCACTAAAGAGAGCATCATTTAAGGGGGAGCGGATTATGCAAAGGGCAGTTGGCAGAAACCGCAGTGAAGTGGTTTTCGATGTCGCGTTATATATCTTCATGATTCTGGTAGCTGTGGTTACGCTTTATCCATTCTTGAATGTCCTAGCGATATCGCTGAACGATTCAACGGATACGGTTAAGGGTGGTATCCATATCTGGCCACGAAAATTTACCATACAGAACTACGATACAATTCTACGATACCCAAGTCTGATTATCGGATTTCGAAATACGGTTCTACGGACGGTTATCGGAACATTCCTCGGTGTAATGAGTGCTTCTATGGTAGCTTATGTCCTAAGTCGTGTTGATTTTCAAGCGAGAAAGTTATTTTCAACCCTATTCGCCATGACGATGTATTTCTCGGGTGGGTTGATTCCCGGCTACATGCTCATTCGTAGCTTGCACATGATTGGAACCTTCTGGGTTTACATTATTCCAGGAATTCTGAGTGTATGGAACATGTTCATCATCCGCTCTTATATCTATGGCTTACCGTTTGCCTTGCAGGAATCGGCTAAGATTGATGGTGCCAACGATTTTAAAATTTTCTACCGGGTTATTCTCCCGCTTTGTCTTCCCGTGCTAGCTACCATCTCCTTATTTGTAGCAGTTGGACACTGGAACGCGTGGTTTGATACTTACCTCTACAACAGCTCGAAGGAGCAGCTTACTACGCTGCAGTTCGAACTGATGAAGGTTTTGCAAAGCACACAAACCGGTAATGATGCAGCACATAACCCGAATGCTGCCCAATCGATTACCAATGTATCACCAGAATCCATCAAGATGGCGATTACGATCGTCGTTACGGTTCCCATTTTGTTGGTCTATCCGTTCGTTCAGAAGTATTTTGTTAAAGGCATGACGCTGGGTGCGGTAAAAAGCTAATGCCGGTGTGAAGGC
>JAIMBU010000523.1 GCA_023511325.1 Gorillibacterium sp. | reverse complement strand
ACTATGAGCGCTATGATATTAGCGGAATTTCAGCTCGTTTCATTCGTATTAACGGACATGGAAATTCAGAGAATGCTTTTACCAGCTTGACGGAAGTGGGATTCTATCAGAATCCCAACATCCCAACTGACGTTGCACCCGAAAGTGATGCATCTGGAAGTCCGGTAGCACCTGACATTGCACCCGAAAGCGACGCATCTGGAAGTCCGGCAACACCTGACGTTGCACCCGAAAGCGACACATCTGGAAGTCCGGCAGCACCTGACGGTAGCGATGGATAGTGTATTTTTGACTGATGTGATAATCGACAACGCCGGTAATCAGTCTACGGTGATAACCACAGTTAGTGTCCCGCTTTATCAAGTTGACGTCATTCTTTAGCGTATTATTGTTACGATATAAGTTGTATTTAAGAAATTCACTACAGCACTGCCGCTGGGCGAGTCGATCATCCGAATACTAATGGTTAGCTGCGGCTAACCCAAAAAACTGCTGATTCTTTCAGCAGTTTTTTTCTTAAATATATCATTTGGCATGTTCAGCTATTAATTTGGATTATAGATTCCCTACCTAACGGTTAGGTTGCTAAAGCCAACTTCGCTAGGTATGGAGGACTGCAAAATCTGATTATCCTGAGTGGCGAACGATCAATTCGGCGGAGAGAATAATCTTTTCGGGTATAGCATGACTGAAAGTAAGTCTTCGTTTCAGAGCTTCGACCGCTCGTGTACCCAATTGCTCTTTAGCTAGAAAAACGGTTGTCAGTGGGGGAGTGGAGGTTGCAGATGCTTCGACATTATCAATACCGATAACCGGGCACTGCCCTGGAACTTGAATACCATGAGAGCAAAGGCTTTCCATTAATCCGATAGCAATCCGATCATTGGCACAGAGGAATCCATCCATCATCTTGTCAGGTTGGATACTGGACAGCCGTTTATCGAAGTACTGTGCCCATAAGGATGGTATTTGAGGAACCGTCCATTTGCCTAGGGTCAGCGTCGACGTGGGGTTTGACTTTCTCCAGTCGTCTGTCACCATCTTACAGCCCCACCATCTTTCCCGAAAGCTTATGGAAAAGCTATCCCGGCCGACAAATATAAGAGAATGACATCCTTTGCTTAGCAAATGCTTGCATGCCAAGCGGGAAGCATCCATATTGGCATTTAAGATGATATCGGCTTGGATCAGCGGATCATCATGGTCAACAAGAATCATGGGTAAGCCTGTTGCCCGCAACGTAAACAAATGGTTCCGGGATGTCGTCCCCAGAACGATGATTCCAACGATCTTATCATCTGACATAGGAGATGGTAGATCCTTGACGTCCTCGACAATTGTATACCCCCAACCATAAGCGGTACAGGCGGTGATGACTCCCGCCAACACGCGCATCCAAAAATCAGGTTCGTTCCTGAACTCTTGTTTAATAGAAACAAGGACGCTTTTTTCAAAGGAAGGTTGTCTCTCATGAGAAGGATAAATGTTCTTCATCCTATAACCGAGTGTTTCTGCCATATCAAGCACACGTTGTCGGGTTTCCTGACTTACGCCATTTTTGCCAGCTAACGCTTGTGATACGGAGAATTTTGAGATGCCAAGTCGGTTGGCGATGGTTTGCATAGACATTTTTTTGACCATAAAAATCTCCTATCAGGTGTCTATTGTTCTGCTCTTAGCAAAAGTATAGCCGCAATAGCTAAGTGGCTGCAAGGAACCATCGAACAATAAGTCGTGTTTATGAACTGGAAATTAACCACTCTCTGGAAATATCTACAGTAGGGGCTGGGTTTATACTCAAGAAGAAATCGATTGACTTTTGTTTTAGAAAAGATTAGAGTTTGGGCGGGAAAAATAGTGAGCCTACTAACGAACCTAACAAATGGAGGAATCAATGTGAATGTACGTTTAAACCGATTTCCGGGAGGGAAAACGAAAACGGTTACCTTAAGCTTTGACGACGGCAGAGAGGATGACCGCCGACTAGTGCAGGTATTGAACACATACAACCTTAAAGGAACCTTTCATCTGAATTCGGGTAGCTTGGGGAAAGAGAAATTCGTCACAATGGAGGAAGCAGCTACGCTTTATCAGGGGCATGAAATATCCGTGCATACGGTGACGCATCCGTTTCTAGATCAGATTTCACCGGAATGCATAGTTAGGGAAATCAGGGATGATCGGATTGCGCTGGAGCGGCTTGCTGGTTATCCCGTTCGGGGCATGAGCTATCCATTTGGATTGTACACGAATGAAGTCGTCCAACTGCTTCCATCGCTTGGAATCGAATATGCCCGAACCGTGTTAAGTACGGGGAAATTTAACCTGCCCCAAGATTATTTGCAATGGCATCCAACCTGCCACCACAAACAGATGGTAGAAAACGCCGAACGTTTCATCGGCCCAAAGCCGTGGGGGGCACCCATGGAGTTGTTGTATGTTTGGGGACACAGCTTTGAATTCGAAAACGACGGAAATTGGGAGCTGATTGATCATTTCGGCGAAATCATTAGTGGTCGGGATGATATCTGGTATGCATCCAACGCTCAAATAGCGACTTACGCTTATGCATTGAAGCGACTAAGATTTACCGCATGTGAACATATGGTTGAGAATCCATCTGCCTTATCCGTATGGATCGATATAGATGGGGAACCAATAGAAATTCCTGCAGGAGCCTTGGTACAGCTTAACTGATCATGGCTGAACAAATATGAGATAGAAGATCACAGGAGGAATAAGAATATGACAACGATTATCGGGAAAGCATTACCGCAAATACCGTGGCAGGATAAACCAGAGGATTGTGATGGGGTTGTTTGGAGAGACACGCGAAATCCAATCTTGGGCTGGAACCCGATTAAGAGTGCTTCGCGCATTTTTAACAGTGCAGTTATACCCTTTGAAGATGGATTTATTGGAATTTTCCGTGCCGAGCATAAAATGGGGATGCCCCGGCTGCATTTGGGGCGCTCCAATGACGGTTTACAATGGAATATCGACAATGAACCGATTGTTTGGAAGGATGAGTCGGGAGCTCTTTATCAACCGAATTATGCCTACGATCCCCGTTTGGTCAAAATTGATGATAGGTACTATATTGTCTGGTGCACGGACTTTGGTGGAGCCGCTTTGGGCTTAGGGATGACCCGCGATTTTAAGGAATTTGTGCGCTTGGAAAATCCGTTTATTCCGTTTAACCGAAATGGTGTGCTTTTTCCCAAGAAGATTAACGGTAACTATGTATTGTTAAGCCGGCCTAGTGACAGTGGGCACACCCCGTTCGGGGATATTTTCCTCAGTGAAAGCCCGGATCTCGTGTATTGGGGACGGCACCGGAAGGTTATGTCCAAAGCGGCGGCTGGTTGGTGGCAGGATGTGAAAATCGGGGGCGGTCCCGTTCCGATCGAAACGGACGAGGGTTGGCTGATCTTTTACCACGGCGTAGTAGGAACCTGCAATGGGATGGTATACAGCATGGG
>JAIMBU010000522.1 GCA_023511325.1 Gorillibacterium sp. | reverse complement strand
ACAGGATAAACCCAACCTTCAACTGAAAATGCTGAAGATCCTGCATTTTGTGCAGGATATCTAAACTCAAGGGCACAACCTGCTTATTTACTAGTGCGCCAACGGATATTTTGAAAGTTTCTTTGCTTTTTAACCTTAAGCTTGGAAATCTCAAATTTAGAGATCTATAAATTTAGAAGCTATGTACATAAAGATAATTATCTCAAATAAGCCGATTTTGAGTAGTTATCCGCTTTCTTATCAGGTAGAGAAAATATATCAATTTTCTAATATTTACACAAAAAAGGCCAACCAGTAAACTGGATGACCTACTATTAAGAAGACGCTGGAAAGCATAGCTGTCTTATCTGCTTCTGAAAATGGACTTACTGCAACTAGATTGTTTCCCCTTCCTCCCAAGCCAGCCGAGCAAGCGGAAACGGAGAGATCGCTCGCTCAAGAATACCCTGCACATGTGCAATCGCAATGCCATAATTGACGATTGGAACGCCTGCCTCTACGGCCTGCTCAATTCGCCATAGCATCTGTCGGCGATTCATCATGCAACCCCCGCAGTGAATAATCAGCGCGTAGTCCTTGACGTTGTCCGGAAACTTCATCCCGTTAGCAAAATCAAACTGTACCTGCTTACCCGTCGCTTGCCGAATCCAACGGGGAATTTTCACTTTGCCGATATCATCGGGTTGCTGGTGATGCGTACATGACTCGGCGATAAGCACCTTGTCACCATCCTGCAGTCGGTCAATGGCACGCGCTCCTCGAACCAGTTCCTCCAGATCCCCTTTGTTCCGAGCGAACAGGATTGAGAAGGAGGTGAGCGCAATATCCTTAGGCGTATCTGCCGAAACCTTCAGGAATACCTGGGAGTCGGTAATTACCAGCCGGGGCTGCTTACCGAGGCTCTCCAATGTTTCTTTCAGCTCATACTCCTTGGTAACTACCGCAATCGCGTCACTCTCCAAAATGTCTCGAATCGTCTGTTGTTGCGGAAGGATCAGCCTACCTTTAGGTGCGGCTTTATCAATCGGCACCACCAGCACCACCAAATCACCTGGGGAAAGTAAGTCCCCGACAATACGGAATTTGTCGTCCTCATCAGGTACAGCAGCGATCAGCGCCTTCTTCAGTTCATTGATTCCCTGTTGCTCTATTGCGGAGACAGGAATTATCTTAAACCCGAGTTCTTCCTCAGTGACTTTAACGAGCGCGGCAAGATTCTCAGCAGTGGATGTGTTCATAGAAGCTGATGCATTCATAGCGGTTGATAGATTCATATCAGTAGATGCGTTATTAGCCGTGGCTGCATCCATGCCGGTCAATAAATCTATTTTATTCAGTATACCAAGGGTTGGGATCGTCTTACTGCGAACCAGTTCAGCAATTTGCTGATCAAATGAGGTCACACCGCATTCGGCATCTATAACAATCAAGGCCACATCGGACTTGTTTAGAACCTCAAGTGTCTTCTTTTTGCGCAGCTCACCTAACTCACCCTCATCATCTAGACCGGCCGTGTCGATCAACACGACCGGACCGAGCGGCAGCAGTTCCATAGACTTGTATACGGGATCTGTTGTTGTCCCTTTAACGGGAGATACGACAGCGATATCCTGCTTAGTTATCGCGTTGATGATGCTTGACTTACCTGCGTTGCGCCTGCCAAATATGGCAATATGCAAGCGACTTGAGCGGGGGGTATCGTTCAAACTCACGTTGGCTCTCTCCTTCGCGACCGATTAGTATCGATTTACTCTAATTCCACACCGATTAGCACCGATCAGCTCTTATTTACCGGGAACTCCCGGCTTTGTCACTTGATAGGGATTGAGGATTCTATCGATCTGCTCCTCTGGAAGAATCTGATCCTCCAGCAATACCTGGCGCACCGTTTTTCCTGCTAGCCTTGCTTGCTTAGCAACCTCTGCGCTTTTCTCGTAACCAATGTGACCAACTAATGCGGTAGCTAGAACAGCAGAGGTTTCCACCAATTCACGACAGCGCTCCTCATAAATGCGAATGCCACGCACACAGCGCTCCTCAAACAACCGTACAGCATTAGCCATAATGTCTAAGGATTCTAGAAGGGTATCAGCAATCAGCGGCATAAATGCGTTAAGCTCCAATTGTCCACTAGCAGCCGCAAGCGTTATCGCTGTATCATTGGCAATCACGCGCATGGCAACAAGTCCTGTCATCTCCGCTATAACCGGATTCACTTTACCCGGCATAATCGAGGAACCTGCCTGCACAGCAGGTAATTCAAGCTCGCCGAACCCTCCTACTGGACCACTTGCCAGCAGGCGCAGGTCATTGGAAATTTTCAGAAGATTAACCGAGGCAGCCTTGAGTAGTCCTGACACTTCAGCGAAAACATCCATATTCTGTGTGGGGTCCATCGGATATTCACTCCGTGCTAGACCATAACCCGTCAGATCCTGCAAAAGATCGGTTATATAGAAGGTGTATTTCACCGGTGCGTTGATTCCTGTTCCGATTGCCGTTCCACCAATATTGACTTCCCGCAGTCGCTCCTCCACCTTGTACAGTCGCCAGCGATCCCTCGCTACCGCTTTGGCATAGGCTCCGAAGCCTTGACCTGCCATCATCGGTAGAGCGTCCATCAGTTCGGTCCGACCCAGCTTGAGGACATCAGCGAATTCAGCTTCTTTCTCCTGAAGTGCTTCCTGCAGAGAAGCAAAAGCTTGGGCTAGTCGTCGAACAAGACCAATCGCAGCAATTCTAAGGGCCGTTGGATAAACATCATTCGTCGATTGGTAACAGTTCACGTGATCGAGGGGATGAACCACTGAATAATCTCCCCGTTCTCCACCCATGAGTTCAATTGCCCGATTAGCTATGACTTCGTTCACATTCATATTGGTCGAAGTACCCGCACCGCCCTGCAAAGCATCGACAGTAAATTGCTCCATGAGTTCGCCTGCGAGAATATCATCACAGGCTTGCACAATAGCTTGGGCGATTGCCGCTGGATAGGTATTCAGCTTCAAATGAGCTAACGCCGCTGCCTTCTTCACTGTAACCATGCTATGAATCAAATGAGGGTTAACCGTTCTGCCACTTACAGGAAAGTTATCCATGGCTCGCGCCGTTTGAATGCCGTAATAAGCAGCCTCTGGTATAGCCTTGGCTCCCAATGTATCCTGTTCGCTGCGAGTATGCTGCCGGGCTTCCTCCATCGAATGACCGTCCTCTTTAAGCGGTTAAACCGCAGTTTATTTATCACCTGTAGTCCTCTTATTATAGCAAAATCAAGCGTTACAACTTGTGATGTCCTTCACTAGTTGCGCTTACCCGAGCTCGTTAAAAGCTAAAGGAGGACACTCCGACTTGGTGTGTCCTCCCCGCTCCTCTGCAACTTCATATTGATCCTGTCGTAGCGCTCGACGTGGTTGGCTTTCAGTTCCCTATCTGACGGGATTGGGTCTGCAACCATGCCCCTCCGCGCAGACCTCCACCCGATCCGCGCTTTC
>JAIMBU010000521.1 GCA_023511325.1 Gorillibacterium sp. | reverse complement strand
GAGTAAAACGTATCCCTTTCATCCTGAATATTTATTTAAACTCGCTACCACAATGGGAATTCTAAGTGATCACGAAACAGCGTACCGTTTATTTAGTCGCTTGTTAAGGACGAGTGGAGATGAGCAGGACGCAAGCTTCTTTCACTACCTAGCTGTGGCGGCCTCGAACACAGGACGCTATCGTGAAGCTGAGAAGCGGTGGAAGCAGGCGGAGAAGATTGATCCCCGGCCGGAAATTGCTCGGTTCTTTCTAGATCAGCTTGAAGAAGTACAGAGTAAGGGGATTTTCCTGCACTACCATTACCATCTTCCATTTGAAGAACAATTTGCTTTTCTTCAGACCAAAGGGGATGTACTTCCCGAAAGCCTCAAGCGCGATCCTCTCGTGCGTTCCTCCTTCTTTTGGGGGCTTCGTCATGGGGATGCCCATACAAAGCTGCAGGTGATTCAAGCGTTCGGCGCGATTGCCGACTCCGAGTCGGAATCCGCATTGCGAGATTTCATTATGAATGCTGAAGAGAGTGAGTATTTGAAGCGTATGGCGGTCTTCGCCCTGCGCAACATGGGAGTGGATGGTCCCATAAAGGCCAATATGGGTGACGGGGCTGAAACCTTATCCGCCTTACCTTTCTCTCCTGCATTACCCAATTGGGAAGAAGATTGGCAGGCTGTACTGGCAATGGCCCTAAAGCAGATGAACAAGCGATATGATATGGTTCAGCAGTATGATCTCGAAACCCTTTGGGTAGAGTTTCTCACGCGTGTTCATCCATCCAAGCCGAAGATTATCAAGGTCGGAAGCTGGGCCGCTGCACTGGAATACCTGACTGCTAAGATGCACCGAAAAGCGGTTTCCTATGAAGAAGTGGCCGTTCGCTACGGAGTTTCGGCAGCTACGGTTAGTCGTGCAGCTAAGAAAATTGATGAGACCTGCAGCCTAAAGGAGAAGATGGAGACCATCTTTGGGAAGCGTGACATTAACCCGTCTCAACCGATTGGTAAATCTTGAAATCTGGGAGGAAGCTGACATGTATAAAAGCGTCGTTATTGGAACCGGTCCGTCTGGGCTGACAGCCGCAATTTACTTGGCACGGGCTAATCTAAGCCCGCTTGTTATCGAAGGGCCAGAGCCTGGAGGGCAGCTTACAACGACAACAGAAGTAGAAAACTTTCCAGGATTTCCTCAAGGCATTATGGGACCTGAGCTGATGTTAAATATGCGTCAGCAGGCCGAGCGCTTTGGTGCGGAGTTCCGTAGCAGTTGGGTGGTTAAGGCAGACTTGTCCAAACATCCATTTACTTTGACTTTAGAGAATGGGACGGAGATCGTCACAGAGAGCTTGATCATTTCCACAGGAGCTTCTGCTCGACTACTCGGCATTCCAGGTGAGAAGGAGAACATTGGACGTGGTGTCAGTACCTGTGCAACCTGTGATGGATTCTTCTTCCGTGGCAAGAAAATAATTGTCGTGGGCGGAGGCGACTCTGCGATGGAAGAAGCTCATTTCCTCACACGTTTTGCCAGCGAGGTTCGTTTAGTCCACCGTCGTCCAGAATTACGGGCCTCCAAAATCATGCAGGATCGTTCCCGGGAGAATCCGAAGGTGATTTGGAGCTTAAACCGTGCCCCGATTGAAGTGATTGCAGGGGACAGAGGAGTAACTGGACTCAAAGTGCGTAATAACGAAACGGGTGAAGAGGAAATTCTTGAAACCGACGGGGTTTTCGTCGCTATTGGTCACAACCCCAATACGAGCTTTCTGGACGGGCAGATCACAACAGATGAACAAGGGTATATTGTCGTAGATCCCGGAACCACACGCACAAACATCGTTGGGGTGTTTGCCTGTGGTGACGTGCAGGATCATCAATATCGCCAGGCGATTACAGCGGCTGGAAGTGGCTGTATGGCAGCTCTAGATTGCGAGAAATATCTAGAAGGCAAGATGGTTTACGATTGGAGCCAATCGCTCTAACTGTAAGAAGTGCCTGAAGGTAAACAGGCAAAGTTCATAACGTCAAAGGGTTTCTCAGCCTGAAGATTGAACCTAACATTAACTTGGGTTCTTTTCTTTTTCTTACAGAGCAATCAATCAAACTTGATTTTAGCTAGGCCTTAAAACCCAATAGGCAAAGGTTTGTACGGGTTAACGATTCCTTGACCGGATCGGGTGGAAGCTTTATAGTTGGAACATGAGAAAGTAAACCATGTGTAGAGGTGACATTTGAATGTCAGGTAAAATTTATATCGGCGTTGATTTAGGCGGTACAAACATCAAAGTCGGAATATGCGACGAGGATGGAAAGCTGCTGAAAACGTTTGAGGGACCGACCGGTGCAGAGCACGGGGCGGAATTTGTGCTAGAACGAATTGCAGAGTACTGTCGTTTCATCGTTGCGGAATCGGATTACGAATGGGACCAGGTGGCGGGAATTGGCGCTGGGATTGCTGGATTCATGGATATTCCAGAGGGCTTTGTGAAGCTGTCCGTCAACCTAAACTGGAAGGACGTTCCAGTAAAGAAGACACTTGAGCAGAAATTAGGTAAAACAGTCACGATTGACAACGATGCTAACGTGGCTGCACTTGGTGAAGCGTGGAGCGGTGCAGGAGCAGGTATTCCTAATCTCGTCTGCTATACGCTGGGCACTGGAGTCGGCGGCGGTATAGTTATACATGGTAATATATATCAAGGCTTTAGCGGTATGGCTGGCGAACTTGGTCACATGTCGGTTGTTCCTGATCTGGAAGCTATTCAATGTAACTGTGGTCAGCGTGGCTGTCTGGAAACCGTATCCTCGGCAACCGGCATCGTTCGTATGGCTAAAGATGCAGTAGAGCGTGGGGACAAGACTAGCTTGACAATGATTCAAAGTATTGAAGCCAAGGATGTATTTGATGCAGCTAAGGCAGGCGATGAAGTTGCATTGCGTATTGTTAATCGGGCAGCTTACTATATTGGCCGTTCCATGGCAGCTGTAGCGGTTGTGATGAATCCGCAACGATTTATTATTGGCGGTGGAGTTTCTAAGGCTGGCGAAATTTTGTTCACTCCTATCCGTGAGTTTTTTCATAAATATACGCCAGAACATGCACGTGATGGTGTAGATATTGTTCCAGCTACACTTGGTAACGATGCTGGTATTGTCGGAGCAGCTGGCTTGAATTTGCCGCGAAAATAATAGTAGAAAGCTAATTTAGGCTTTCTCGTATTTTACCGGTAGACGCTGGTGTTAAAGGCTATTGCAAGGTTTTATCCTTGCCCTGCGCTGATACCTGTAATTTTTGAAGGAGGAATCGATATGGAGGAACGAAGTACGCTGGCGAAGCTTGTTATCATAACCGGAATGTCCGGTGCCGGCAAGACCATAGCGGTTCAAAGTCTTGAGGACTTGGGTTTCTTTTGCGTTGATAATCTTCCGCCAGTTCTGATCCCTAAATTTGCCGAACTTATTGTGCAATCGAATGGTAAAATAGGCAAAGTCGCTTTGGTC
>JAIMBU010000052.1 GCA_023511325.1 Gorillibacterium sp. | reverse complement strand
ATTCTTGTCATTCCTCATCTCCTTGCAGATTGGGATTTCCGCAGGAATCTATCTAGCAGTCTAAGCAGCAAAGAATAAATTTACTGATTTTGTTCGGATTTCTGTGGAAGCCTTATCTTCCGTTCCATCCATTGTTTTTGGATTATTTGGAGCTTTATTATTTGTTACCTTTTTCGGACTGAAAATATCAATTATCAGTGGTGCAGCTACACTTTCGCTCTTGAACCTTCCTGTGCTTGTCCGGATGACGGAGGTAGCGCTTCGCACCGTACCTGAATCTTATTGGGAAGCGTCGCTTGCTCTTGGATCAAGCAGATGGCAAGCGATTCGTAAAATTCTCCTGCCTTCGGCAATGCCGGGAATGATTACAGGAGTTACGCTTGTCGCGGGTCGGGCACTTGGAGAAACAGCGGTGCTGATATATACAGCCGGAACAACGGCTTCACGCCAATTCCCTGATCTTGATCCCCTTGCGATGGGTGGGACGCTTGCTGTCCACCTGTGGTACTCCGGTTCTTCCTCCCTTGCACCGGATGCTGGAAGCATCGCGGATGGCAGTGCAGCTCTCCTTGTTCTGATCATCTTGGTGTTTAATCTCGTGATCGCCATACCAGGTCGCATCATCCAAAAAAGATTAACCGGAGGTAAATAATGGAATCAGTTGCGCGTAAGATAAAAGTAGAAGAACTGAACTTATCCTATGGGACCAATCAAGCTTTATTCGACATTGCACTAGAAGTTGAGAAGAACTCGATTACGGCATTAATCGGCCCTTCTGGCTGTGGGAAATCCACATTCCTGCGGACGCTAAATAGGATGAATGATTTGATCAATAGTGTTAAAATTACCGGAAAGGTTTTTGTTGATGGAGAGAATATCTATGCTCCGGAAACGGATGTTGTTTCGCTCCGCAAACGAGTAGGCATGGTATTTCAACGCCCTAATCCTTTTCCCATGACGATCTATGATAACGTGGCCTATGGACCGCGAATTCACGGTATCAAGAAGAGGGCTACACTCGATGAGATTGTGGAACAGAGCCTGACCCAAGCTGCCCTTTGGGATGAGGCTAAGGATCGTTTAAACAAATCTGCTCTTGGTCTTTCCGGAGGGCAACAGCAGCGCTTATGTATCGCTCGTCTGCTGGCTGTTGAGCCGGATGTGCTGCTGATGGATGAGCCGACTTCAGCGCTCGATCCTATTTCGACGCTCAAGGTTGAAGAGTTAACGGCACAGCTTAAAGAGAAATACACGATCGTGATTGTCACACATAATATGCAGCAAGCAGCACGGGTTTCGGATACGACCGCTTTTTTTCTCAATGGGTACTTAGTTGAAACGAATAAAACGGAGAAAATGTTTACCAATCCCAACGATAAAAGGACAGAGGATTACATCACGGGCCGATTTGGCTGAAAAAGGAGCGAAAAGCAATGGATACGAGGTCAAGTTATCATCAATCACTCGATGATTTGCAGAAGCAACTGCTCCATATGGGTACGCTTGTAGAGGGGCAAATTCGTAAATCCATGGAGTCACTCAAGGATCTAAATGAGTTGCAGGCAAAGGAAATTATTGAAAATGACGATGAGATTGATGACATGTTGCTCTTTATTGAAGAACAATGTCTGCGTTTGATCGCTCTTCAGCAACCTTTAGCCCGCGACCTGCGTATTATTGGCATGGCTACGAAAATTGCGGTCGATTTGGAGCGCATCGCTGACCATGCAGTAGATATCGCCAAATTGACGCTACGGATGTCGGGCGAACAGCTAGTGAAACCGCTCGTCGATATCCCTGATATGGCGGAGATTGCCATTGAGATGCTGCGCGAATGTCTGCTTTCCTATACAGAGCGCAATATTCACCGAGCAGCAGCACTCGCAGAAATGGATGATCGTGTGGATAGCTTGTACAGCAGGGTGATCACAGAACTGACCTCCATGCTTGGAACAGACCTGCGAGTGAATCGCCAACTGACGAATCTGATGATGGTTTCTCACTATATTGAACGGGTTGCTGATCATACAACGAACATCGGTGAAGGTGTAATTTATTTGGTCACTGCGAAGCGGAAGGATTTAAACGTGTAATTCTTGTGGCGATTTGATCTAGTGCTAAGAGCAAGTCTAGAGCAATTGGGATAAAAGTAGAGAACAGGTGCAGCCTAATATAGGCCGCACCTGTTTTTTGGGTACACCAGCATTTATCTCTAGAGTTTAAGCTCTGATGTATACTTTCACTTCAAGGAAGAGCGTAACTATATTTCCTACAGCTAATTGGTTACCTTCAGATTTTTGATAAAGTTTATTCACGGAAGGCCATCCGCGAGTTGAGTTAGCGAACTGATGGTAACCACATGCCATCTTCCTGCGGATTTGATAATGGGCTGAGCTTCGGCAAAGCCATGTCTCAGCCAAATTGCACTCATTCCGACGGCCAGAGCACCCTTGACATCATTCTTCCATGAATCGCCAACCATAATGGCTAATTCCGGCTTCACATTCATCCCGATCAGGGCTCGGCGGTAAATATCAATATGGGGTTTGCCGCGATCATCTGATCCCGGACTAAATAATCGCTCTTGGGGAATTAGTGTACCAAGACCCGTCCGTGCTAAGCGTCCAAGGAGCTTATCACGACGCCCGTTACTGATAATTGCGATTTGATAGCGTTTGGCAATATTCTCAAGTGCTGGCCGTGTGTCCGCGTATAACAAGGGATGACGCTCTCCACGCTCACGTATTCGACCGTCCAGTGTCTCAGCAAGATGATTCTTCCCACCAATGGACTGCTTGCTTATTGCAGCTTGCAAGCAGGCGATACGGAGCTCCCGTTCACTGCCTTGTTCAGAGTTTTGTGTGCCCTTACGTTTCTCTCGTTCTTGCTGGTAGGCTTCAAGCGCCTGCTGGGCGAATTCGCTGCTATCCCGATCCCAACGACCGGCAAAGTCGCTGAATACCTCTAAGAAAGCTGCCTCAAAGGTTCGAACTGGATCAATAATGGTACGATTCAGATCAAAGAAAACGACTTGCTTCGCTCCTTTTGAGAAAAAAGGCTCCATAGCTCATCCCACCCCCCAGTTATTCATCTGCGAAATCTACAGATCTACTTTATTCATGTTTATGCAGAAGAATCCGATTTTATCAAGCCTATCCATTGTGCTATGATTGATTTAGTGTAAAGAATATGAGGTGTAATCATGAGTAAATTAATCCTGATCGACGGAAATAGTATCGCAAGTCGCGCTTTCTACGCTCTCCCCTTCCTCAGTAATTCTGCTGGACTGCACACGAACGCCGTCTACGGTTTTACCACGATGCTTTTGCGCATCATTGAAGAAGAGAAACCAACACATATTCTGGTAGCTTTTGATGCAGGGAAGGTGACTTTTCGCCATACGGATTACAAGGAATACAAAGGGGGAAGAGCGAAAACGCCCCCTGAGCTATCGGAGCAGTTTCCTTTAATGAAGGAATTAGTTAAAGCCTTTGGCATTGCACAATTTGAGCTTGAGGGTTATGAGGCAGATGATATTATTGGAACAATGAGTCTTGTCGGAGATGAGTTGGGGATGGAGGTTGTCGTTGTGTCAGGGGACAAGGACATGCTACAGCTGACTTCCGACCATGTGACGATCGCTTTGACCCGCAAAGGGGTTAGTGAAACGGAGCGTTTTGATCCGGCGCATTTGCTAGCCACATATGGCCTTAAACCGGATCAGATCCGTGATCTCAAAGGGCTGATGGGAGATTCATCTGATAATATTCCGGGTATCCCTGGAGTTGGGGAGAAAACCGCGCTTAAGCTATTGCATGAGTATGGAACGGTCGAGAAGGTGTTAGAGGCAGCAGATGATATCAAGGGAAAAATGGGCGAAAAAATTAGAGCGCATGCTGACGATGCCCGCATGAGTAAAAAGCTAGCGACAATCTTTCGCAGCGTACCGATGGACACCACTTGGGATGATAAGCAATACAATGGGTTTAATGGTCCGATTCTTGCAGCATTATTTCGCAAATTGGAATTCAAATCTCTTTTGGAAAAAATGGATTTCAGTGACCAACCTACAGATGCTTCTGGCGCGGAAGAATATTCTGCCCAGGATCAATCGAATGTTGATGGAGCCGCTGAGCGTGATGCCATGGAAACCGTTTGGCTGAATGAGGCAAATCTTGCTGATTTTAAGGCCAAGCTTGAGCAAATCGACACGTTACATGTAGAGACGATTGGTGATAATCCTCATACTGCTGAAGTGCTCGGAATTGCCTTTTATGCGGAGGAAATTGGGTATTATCTCTCCCTTGAGCTTGCTCAAAGTGAACAGGCTGAACCGATTCGCCAATGGCTCGCCGATCCAACCAAACCCAAGGTGCTCTGCGATATTCACCGCTCTAAGGTTGCACTTCATTGGAAGGGTATATCACTGAATGGCTGTACATTTGATATCATCTTAGCGACCTATCTGCTTGATCCAACGGAATCGACGCAAACGCTTCACGCGCTGGCCGAGAAGTATAGTCTTCCAGGTATACCTGACGACGCGGAGATTTACGGTAAAGGAGCAAAGTTTAAGCTTCCAGCTGCTGATACCCTAAGTCAATACCTCTGCTATAAGGCTGCTGTCGTGCATAAGCTGGCTGTTATTCAGCAGTTGGAGTTGGCCGAGAAAGAGATGAAGGAGCTTTTCTATGAGTTGGAGCTTCCCCTTGCTACCGTGCTGGCTGATATGGAGGTACTGGGCATTAAGGTCAATCGGGAGGAATTGCAGGATTTCGGTCTAGAGCTTGCGGAACGGATTGTGGCGATTGCGCAGGATATTTACCGTCATGCTGGCGGAGAGTTCAACTTAAACTCACCCAAGCAGCTGGGAGAAGTCTTGTTCGAAAGACTTGGACTGCCAGTGATCAAGAAGACAAAGACAGGGGTATCCACAGACGCAGAGGTGCTGGAGAGACTGCGATCAAAGCATGAGATCGTCGCTCACATTCTTGACTATCGGACATTAGCTAAACTTCAATCAACCTATATCGAAGGGCTGCTTAAGGAAATTCGGCCAACCACGGGAAAGATTCACACCTTCTATCGACAGACGATCACGGCAACGGGGAGGTTGAGCAGTCAATTTCCTAACTTGCAGAACATCCCCATCCGGCTAGAGGAAGGCCGTAAAATTCGTAAAGCCTTTGTCCCCTCCGAGCCAGGTTGGAGCATTCTTGCAGCCGATTACTCGCAGATCGAGCTACGAGTGCTGGCTCATATCTCCCAGGACGAACGGCTGATGGAAGCCTTTCACAACAATATGGATATTCACACAAAAACAGCAATGGATGTTTTTGGCTTGAGTAGTGCAGATCAGGTGGATAAGAACATGCGTCGCTCGGCCAAAGCCGTTAATTTCGGCATTGTTTACGGTATCAGCGATTATGGTTTATCACAGAACCTCGATATATCACGGGCTGAAGCAGCACGATTCATTGAACAGTATTTTATTGTCTTTAAGGGCGTTCGCCGATACATGGATGATATCGTCAAGATTGCTCGCCAAAATGGCTACGTCACAACGATGCTCAACCGTCGGCGTTACTTGCCGGAGATCAACGCATCCAACTATAATCTTCGCTCCTTTGCCGAGCGCACGGCAATGAATACACCTATCCAAGGAACAGCAGCCGATATCATAAAGCTAGCTATGGTGAAGATGGCCAAGCGGCTTGAGCAAGAAAAGCTGAAGAGTCGGATGCTGCTTCAGGTGCATGATGAACTGGTATTTGAGGTTCCCGCAGATGAGATGAAGTTGATGGAAAGCCTTGTTGCCGAGGTAATGGAAAGTGCACTTAAGCTTGATGTACCCTTAAAAGTAGAGCTTGAAAGTGGAGCAAATTGGTATGCAGCGAAGTAATGGAATAAATTGGGCTGTATTCCACCCTTTTACCTAGGAAATGATGGAAAGCGGTAGTCGTAGGGCTGAAGATGCGGTATGCTTAGAGGAATTAACAATTGCAAGAGGTGAACAGCGATGCCAGAACTACCTGAAGTGGAAACCGTCGTCAGGACCTTAAATAAGCTTGTAGCTGGTAAAATCATTCACCATGTCACGGTGCTGCTTAACCGCATTGTTCAGCTACCCGCTGAGCCTGAGCAGTTTTGTGATGCGCTACGTGGACAAACTATCGCAAGTATTGAACGTCGGGGTAAATTTATTCGATTCTTGTTGGATGATTTGACACTTGTTTCCCATCTTCGGATGGAGGGAAGGTACGGATTGCACCGTTCCGAAGAAGCAGTGGAGAAGCATACTCATGTTATTTTTCATTTTACTGACGGGACCGAACTTCGGTACCGCGATGTGCGTCAATTTGGAACGATGCATATTTTTAAAGCGGGAACGGAATGGGAACTCCCACCTTTGCATAAACTTGGACTGGAGCCCCTTGATCCGACTTTCACAGCAGCTATTCTGCAAGCAAGGATCGGCAGTAAACCAACGAAGATCAAGCCGTTGCTTCTGAACCAGGAGGTGGTGGTTGGACTTGGTAACATTTATGTTGATGAAGCTTTGTTTCGGGCTGAAATTCATCCTGAGAGTCCCGCTGATTCTTTGAGTAGTAAGGAATTGACGCGGCTTCATGTGTCGATCGTTGGTGTTCTCCAGGAGGCAGTGGATGCCGGAGGCTCCTCCATTAAATCCTATGTAAATGGTCAAGGGGAGATGGGGATGTTTCAACAGCAATTGCTGGCTTATGGTCGGACAGGCTTGCCCTGTACACGCTGTGGTGAACCCATTGAGAAGATCAGATTAAGTGGACGTGGAACCCATTTTTGTCCCAATTGTCAGAAGATCAAGGTGAGATCAGAGCGTAAACCGAAGACAGTATCTTCATTGGTTGAACTTTCTTAATAGATAAGCATACATTTGGCTAAACCTATATGTATTATTGGAGTTGCCTAGGGGAATCATTCCTCCATAATATTTCCTGCTTTAAGCACGGAGACTTGCTATCTCGACATATCCTGAGATTAAGCCTGCAAAAAAAGAAGCTGTCCAATCCGAGAGTTGGGATTGACCTCTTATTCTTTCCCTACCTATTCTGGTAGCATGCAGGCTTCATCAAAGGGCAACCCGTTCGGGAGCCAGCAGGAGGTTTTACCGCGTTGCTACCAATCGTATCTCTATTGATTCTCGCTATTGCTGTCAGTCTAGATGGATTTGGAGTGGGAGCGATGTACGGGTTGAGGAAGATCCGTATCCCGCTTTTATCTATCATCATTATTGCCTGTTGTTCAGGACTGGTCATTCTAATATCGATGAAAATTGGCGTTTGGCTCTCCGCATACATTTCACCACCTGTTGCCAAGGATATCGGCGCGTTGATCCTGGTTGCCATTGGCATTTGGACTGTTTTTCAAATGATTATTCAACAGGATGAGCCTCTTCCAGTGAAGGGAATTGATATTGCTGATTCTGCAACGTCCTCTACTGAAGCTGGACAGGAGGGCGTTCCTGAGCGTGCAGATGGGATCGTAGAGCACAAACGGGCTGTGTTATCGATTGAGCTGAAGCGAATTGGCGTGGTTATTCAAATTTTGCGCACCCCATCGATCGCTGATGTGGACCGCTCTGGTGTAATTTCCTCCTCTGAGGCGACGATGCTTGGTCTCGCTCTCTCATTAGATGCGTTTGGAGCCGGGATTGGTGCAGCGTTCCTTGGATTCTCGCCCTTTCACACGGCAGGGTTGATCGCTGCTTCCAGCGCGGCTTTTATCTCCATTGGGCTGCGCATAGGCTTTCATTTTGCTAATCTAAATGGCTTGCGGCGCTTCTCCGTGTTGCCTGGTTTTATCTTGATAGCTATGGGCTTAATGAAGCTGTTATAGCCCGTAAGCCTTCCATTATGGAAAGTTTAGTGCATGCTTTAGTGCATGATTACGAACGAAGATAACTTCCCATTCTGGAAGCTTATTGCATGATTACGAACGAAGATAACTTTTCCTCCAGAAAGTTTAGCTTATGCTTACGACGCCAACTTTCCTTTCGGAAAGTTTTTGGGAGTGTTCATATGATTATCGGCCTTACTGGTGGTATCGCTTGTGGTAAAAGCACTGTAGCGGCTATGCTTGTTAGCCGCGGTGCTGCTCTCGTGGACGCTGATCACTTAGCTCGTGAAGCTACTGCACCTGGAAGTATGGGTTTGCAACAGATTGCCGAGCGTTTTGGATTGGACATGCTTCAAATGGACGGAGCACTTGATCGTAAGCGGCTTGGTGTTATGGTCTTCAACGATGAGAAGGCGCTTAAAGATCTGGAGGCTATTCTCCACCCACATATTCGCGCTGAAATTAGTGTAAAAATGCATGAACTCGACAAACTTGAACCGGACAGGCTAGTTGTTGTTGATGTTCCGCTGTTATATGAGTCCGGCATGAAATCCATGTTCCCTCAGATCATGGTCGTTTATGTTCCGCGTGATATTCAACTGAAGCGATTGATGTTACGCGATGGACTTTCGGAGGAGCAAGCCCAGCAACGGCTTAAGGTTCAAATGCCAATTGAAGAGAAAAAAGTACTTGCCGATATCCTGATCGACAACAGTGATAGCCTTGAAGCAACTGAGCAGCAGATTGACGAATTTTGGCATAGGAAGGAGCTCTCAGGAAGTGAAGGTATTACGTAAAAAGAGAGTGTCCGCTCTGCTTTTTCTTGCGATAATTCTCATTCTTTTCTACAATAATACATGGATTAGTCGATTTATTTATCCCATTCAATATCGTTCTCAGATCGAAGCGGCTGCTAAAGAAAATGGACTTGATCCACTGTTTGTCGCTGCAGTTATTCGAGTAGAGAGTAATTATCAAGCTGATTCGAAGTCACATAAAGGCGCGCTTGGTATCATGCAGATTATGCCAGATACGGCAACTTGGTTGCTTTCGATGGATGATGTTTTGAAGAATGAACGTGATAAAGACCTGACTGATCCAGAAGTTAATATTAAGCTGGGCACGCGATATCTTCGTTACCTAAACGATCGATTTGAGGACAATAACCTCGTGGTAGCTGCTTCATACAATGCTGGGCATGGAAAAGTATCAGGCTGGTTGAAGGAAAATATTTGGGATGGAACGATTAAGAATGCCGACCAAATACCCATTCTGGAAACCCGCAAGTATGTTAAATCAGTTGATTATTATTACGGGAAGTATACACAAGTTTATCGCTAGCTTTCTTGAAAGCTGCTTATATAGACAAAGAAGCGCTGGACAAGCTTACGCTTGTCCAACACCTCCTTGTTCTCTACAAGTTAAGAATCAAAATTCACTCATTATTTAGATTGGCCGGAAAGTTGTTGCTCGGCAATTTCCACCAAGCGGCGGGTAATATGACCCCCGATTGCTCCTGTATCGCGGGAAGCCATGTAACCATAATAGCCATCTTGGGGAATCTGGATTCCTAGTTCTTGAGCTACTTCGTATTTTAATTGATCCAAAGCTTGGCTAGCCTGTGGAACAACTAAAACGTTGCTGCTGCGTGATTGTCCTGCTCCCATGTCTGTCACCTCCTCGTCAGTTGGTAAATGTATTATGTGTATTTATCGAGAGTTCATTCAAGAAACCTTTGCCAAAAGCTAAATATTTTATTTCAAACAAATATGGAGGTTCAAGCTATGAAATGCCCCTATTGTGAT
>JAIMBU010000520.1 GCA_023511325.1 Gorillibacterium sp. | reverse complement strand
TTTGTCATGCTTTTTTTACAGTATAACAAATTTCAGTGGTATCCAAAAGCTTGACTTGACATACCATTAGCTGGTTTTTAGTCTGTCTTTTAACCTGCCATTAATATAAACCTAAACATTGTTACTCCCTTGCTGCCACTTCCTTGACGATCTGCTCGCAAATCTCCAGAATCGTCTTCTGCCCAAGGTCACCCTCGCCGCGTTTACGCACCGCTACCGTCCCCGATTGCTGCTCATTCTCACCAATGACGAGCATATACGGCACTTTTTCCAACTGAGCTTCGCGGATCTTGTGACCGAGCTTCTCATTACGCCCATTGACCTCGACGCGAACGCCCATTTTCTGTAGCGCCCGACGAACCTTTTCCGCATAATCGAGAAAAACCTCCGAAACTGGCAGCAGCTTGACTTGAACGGGAGCAAGCCAAAGCGGAAATGCGCCTGCATAATGCTCAGTCAGGACACCAATGAAGCGGTCAATGGAACCGAAAATGGCACGGTGAATCACGACCGGACGGTGCTTTAAACTATCCTCGCCAATATAGGACAGGTCGAATTTCTCTGGCATTTGGAAATCCAGTTGTATCGTTCCGCATTGCCAGCTCCGCTTCAGCGCATCGAGAATATGGAAATCGATCTTCGGCCCATAGAATGCGCCGTCCCCTTCGTTGATGCGATACGTGATGCCACGTGCTTCGAGTACATTTTGCAGAGAGCGTTCTGCTTGATTCCACAGCTCCTCTGAACCCATCGAATCCTCCGGCCGCGTTGACAGCTCGATCTTGTATTCAAAGCCAAATACGCTGTAAATTTCATCAATTAGGGCGATGACCCGGTCAAGCTCTGCTTCAATCTGATCAGGGCGAACGAAGATATGCGCATCATCCTGGCAAAAGGTACGCACTCGCATCATCCCGTTGAGGGCGCCGGAGGACTCGTGGCGATGAACCTGACCAAATTCCATCAATCGGATCGGCAACTCCCGGTAAGAATGGAGGCCATTCTTGTACATTAGCATATGCCCCGGACAGTTCATCGGTTTAAGCGCAAACGTCTCGTCATCCACCTCAGCAAAATACATGTTGTCCTTGTAATGATCCCAATGTCCTGATTGCTCCCACAGCCGCTTGTTCATCAGGAAAGGGGTGCGGACCTCATCGTAGCCATACTGTCGTTGGACCGTTCGAGAGAAATTCTCCAGCTCCGTGCGAATCAGCATGCCTTTGGGCAGATAAAAGGGCATGCCCGGCGCTTCCTCGGAGAACATGAACAAACCAAGCTCCTTACCGAGCTTCCGATGGTCACGTTTCTTAGCTTCCTCAATGGCGTGCAAGTAATCGGTAAGTTGCTTCTTATCAGCAAAAGCCGTTCCGTAAATCCGTTGGAGCATCTTGTTGTTGGAATCTCCGCGCCAGTAGGCACCGGCAACGCTGAGTAGCTTGAATGCTTTGACTTGTCGAGTGGAGGGCAGATGCGGTCCGCGGCAGAGATCGACAAACTCACCTTGGCTGTAGAGAGAAATCTCTACATCCTCTGGTAGGTCACGAATCAACTCCAGCTTGAACGGCTCTTCAAGCTCCGTAAAGAGCCGAAGTGCTTCCTCACGACTAACAACTTGGCGCACGATCGGTAGGCTTTCCTTGACGATCTTAGCCATTTCCTGCTCAATCACGGCTAGATCCTCAGAAGATACGGGCTCAGCTAGATCGATGTCGTAATAAAATCCATCCACGATAACTGGTCCGATGCCGAGCTTAACCGTCTGCTCGCCATAAATGCGTTTGATCGCCTGAGCCAGCAGATGAGCTGTGGTGTGTCGCAGAACCTCCAGTTGATCTTGTGCGGCTTGCCCTGCTTCGCTCTCGATAATACCTTGTGCTGCTTCTTTTACCATAACTTATCCCTCGCCTTCCTCTGATTAATTAAACGCAACAAAAAAACGCATCTCTCCGGCAAGGGACGAGTGCGTTTATAGCTCGTGGTTCCACCCTAAATTCGACCGCACTTGTCATGATCGCTTTCGATTACGCGACAACAACATAGCTTGGTCCTCATTTGGTATCCGCTATCGGGGATCAACCGGCATCATCTACTGCCCTCACACATAGTGACGGGTTCAACGCTACAGCTACAAAGGGGTAACGCCACCTTCGGTCTCTGGAGGAGCTTTCAGCTTGCACTCTTCTCTCTGGGCAGTCCGTTAGGGGAGTTCTGGCTTTGGTCAAGGCTTCGTATAGAAATAGCTTACTGATATTATGGCTATTCTAATTACTACATCAAGAAATGTCAATACTTATGGCCCAGACCAGTCGTCCAAGTGAGAAATTGGTGATATACATCAACAGACAGGAACCCTAGAAAGTATTACGCTCCATGTAAGTTCCTCATTTTAATTGTAAAGTGATATAGTGAAGGATATACCATACAGGGAGATGAACAACTCTTGAAGAATGAAATCGTTGAACGTTTTACTTCTTACGTTAAAGTGGATACGCAATCGGATGAGAACAGCAATGACTGTCCCTCCACTGCCGGTCAATGGACCCTAGCTCATATGCTCGTTAATGAGTTAAAAACAATTGGTATGGTTGATGTAACCGTAGATGAACATGGATATGTCATGGCTACGCTGCCTCCCACTACGGACAAACAGATCCCGACTATCGGATTCCTTGCCCATATGGATACAGCAACGGACTTCACGGGCACGGATGTGAAGCCACAAATGTTTGAAAACTACGATGGCGAAGACATTGTGCTGAATAAAGCCCTTTCTGTGGTTCTGACAAAAGAAAGCTTTCCTGAGCTCGCTGAGTATGTCGGTCATACCCTGATTACTACGGACGGTACCACACTGCTTGGAGCAGACAACAAGGCAGGGATTGCTGAGATCATGACAGCCATGGCCTACCTGATTCGTCATCCCGAAATCATCCACGGCAGGGTCAGGGTTGCCTTTACCCCGGATGAAGAGATTGGTCGCGGTGCTCATCTATTTGATGTGACCGCCTTTGGTGCATTATACGCCTATACTGTAGATGGCGGACCGCTTGGTGAGTTGGAGTATGAAAGCTTTAATGCCGCTTCCGCTATTGTTACCCTGCAAGGAAACAATGTGCATCCTGGAACCGCTAAGGGCAAGATGGTCAACGCGATGAAGCTAGCGATGGATTTCCAGTCCAGACTGCCTGAGGCAGAATCACCGGAGCATACTGAGGGCTACGAAGGCTTTTATCATCTGAATGGAATCTCCGGCAATGTCGAGCAAACGATCCTCCGCTACATTATTCGTGATCATGATAAAGAAAAGTTCCAAGCGAGAAAGGCAAAGATCACGGCCATTGCTGAAGAGGTTCGCAGCATCTATGGTCAGGATAACGTTAAGCTTGAACTGAAGGATCAATATTACAACATGCGGGAGAAAATCGAGCCGGTTAAGGAAATCGTCGATATCGCTTACCAAGCGATGGTCAACTTAGGCATTGAACCAAGGGTGGCAC
>JAIMBU010000519.1 GCA_023511325.1 Gorillibacterium sp. | reverse complement strand
CCTTCTCCATCTTCTCTTGCGTGACGAACTTCTGAAACGAAAGACCCGCCTCTTTTTTAAAGATATTGGAGAAATACCCCGCACTAAAATTAAATTGCCGGGCACAATGCTCTAGACTGAGATCAAGATGGAGATTCATCCGAATATACTCCATGGCTTCATGGATAAAGTATTTGGATTCTTGCTCACGCCCCTTCCCGATCCACTCACAGCCCAATAAGCATAGCTCGGTCAGAAGCCCCCGACTCAGTCGAAAAGAGTTATGCCCCCCCATTTCTAATTGCTTGAGCTTGGCATCAAAAGGATCGAGCCGATCATCTGGGAAGATTTCGAGCAGCACACGAAATACTTTCGAGATCAGATCATAGCATACCTTCTCCACGGCATCCGGTGCTGGAGGCGCCAAGAGGTTGACCAGACCATCAAACAAACTATCTAGCAGAGCGATGCTCTTCTCCTTGTTACCTGAACGCAATGCGAATAAAAAATCCTGTTCCTTGCTGAGGGAATAATTCGGATGCCACTGCCCTTGCCGTTCAATACTCCGATAGCTGTAAGCGCCGTTCCCACCGGTATAAAAGTGGTAGGATAACGCCTTCAGTGCTTGCTGATAGGATTGAGGCAATTCGTGAATATGCTCCACAACAAGCCCTACGCCAGCCGAAATCGTAAATTTGGTAAATCGCGCGAGGTTTGTGCAACAGACATCCGCAATCTGACTCGCTCGCTCATTGTCATCCACATTGAACACACAGACATACCGGTTAAGAGCTTCCCGGAAAATAACTCCCTTTGTATACTGCGCAATCGTTTCTTCGATAATATTCTGTAAGGAGAATCGGATCAGCTCCGCCTCTTGAACAGGCAAAGCTTGATACTCATTCGTAAATTGGTCAATTTCGGCAACCATGGTCACAAAATGGGTTGGTTCCATAGATATATCGAGGGATTCCCAGCGTTTCTTGGCACTTTCCGGATCGGTTTGATGATGCATCAGCAGATGAAAGTACTCTTGGCGCAGAGCGGGCATGCTTTCTTTAATTTTTCTCCCCATGGCGAACACTTTAGCTACTTCTTGCATTTCCTCCATTTTGGCCTGTTTGGCCTTCAAGACAACGTTAATGATCTCCTCTATTGAGAATGGCTTCTTGACAAAATCAAAGGCTCCTAGCCGAATCGCCTGTTGGGCATAAGCAAAGTCGGTATAGGCACTCAGGATAATGATTTTACTAGTGGGTGAGAACTCCATGATTTGACGTGTCATTTCAAGTCCGTCCATCTTGGGCATACGAATATCTGTTAACACAATATCCGGTTGGACCTCTTGAACTAACTTCAGCCCTGCCTCACCATCGAGTGCGCTACCGGCAACCGCAATGCCGTAGTCCAACCAAGGAATCTTGGTCGTGATCATGTCTACAACACTCTTAATATCATCAATTACGCACAGTTTCATCTGCTTTTCCCTCCATCTCGCTTTCCTCCTTGTGCATGGGCAGCTGAATCTCCACTGTAACGCCTTTACCTTCTTCACTAATAACCACCAGCTCGGCTGCCTCGCCATAGTACAGCTTGAGCCGATGCACAATATTGTTCATCGCATACCCATGTTTACCGTTATCCCTCTGCTCGCCTTCTGTCCTCACCTTTTCGGGAAGCATTCCACGTCCATTGTCCGTCACAGTTAATTGTAGCTTGCCCGCCTTCTCCGCGATGTAAATATCGATTACACCACCAGACGTGCGATCATTGAACCCGTGCAGAATACAATTTTCTACCAAGGGCTGAAGCATGAGCTTCGGAACAACGTATTCGGTTAACGATTCGTCTTCAAGATGGATGCGAAATGTGAATAAGCACTCATAGCTTTTCTGTTGAATAGCTACATACTGTTCCACATGCGAGATCTCATCTCGTAATGGAATTAAATCCCTTCCTGTGTTCAAGCCAATCTGAAACATTTGAGAGAGTGCCAAAATCATTTCACTAGCATCCTTATTTTCACCAAGAATGGATTTGCAGTAAATGGTATACAAGGTATTATAGAAAAAATGCGGATTCATCTGTGCAGTCAGCGCTTTCATCTCTGCCTTACGTTTCTCCTTCTCACTGTTCTTCACATTCGCAAACAGCAGATTGATTTCATCAAGCATGCTGTTGAAGCGGTACCCTACTTGCGCAACCTCATCCTGAAACTGACTCTCAAAGCGAACATCCATATGATTATCCTCCACACTCCGCATCAAGCGGTGTAGCTTATGCAAAGGCCGGAGCAATAGATTCGTCAGAACGTTAGAGAAGAGCAGGGAGAGGAGAATGAAGAAAATGGCCACATACAAAGTGGTCCGTTGAATCCCGCTGACTTCCCGTAATAGCTGCTTTTTTGACTGGACGCCCAGCACCATCCAATCATTCTCAATCTCCAGCCGGGAATAATTGATTAGATAACTACTCTTCTTGGCCTCATAGAAAAAAGAACCCTGTGTGGCCTCGGAAATCTGCTGAAACATATCCGTAACCTGCCCCGTCCAGATGGGCGCCTCAGCAATATCACCCTCAATCGCTTGAATCCCCTTGGAGTCCATTACATAATAGCTGTGTCCGTCATTTGACAAATTACGTGTGGACAAGCGCATCAGCGCCTTCTCCTTAATATTGACAACAACATAGACGTTGAGAGTTTCCTTCAGTGCACTTTCGCTTACTCCTTCAATAACCAGTGAAACAACACGCTGTTCACCTGAGAAAAAGGGATCAACATGTCCTTTTACCCAGAGACCACGCTTTGTCTTCTTAAAATCCTCATACAGCGGGCTTTCATAAAAGGAGGCTGTGGTGCGAAAATTGACAGTCGAATAAAAATCACCTATTGGAGTGGCAATCAAGATGCTTTCAATAGCCGAATCGCCAAAACTCACTTGGGAGAATACGGGCTGCAGGTCAGACAATCGATTGTAATATTTACTTTTGTCATTGCGCTGCACGTCGCTCATTATACTTTTGAAGGGATCACTGAACATCAGGGCTCGCATAGAGTTGGCAATATTTCTTAGTTTTTCGTCTAACACCTGAGCTGACTTGTTAACGGTATCCTGACTGGACTGAAAGGCATTCTTTTGCACGACAGCGGAGGCAATCAGATAGGATAACACCCCGGTTGCCAGAATAGATAAGGTAATCAATAAGACAAACGATAGCCAAATGCGTTGCTTTAAGGATAGCTTGTACACGATTTGTCTAAGCCACATGGACTTCCTCATGGGTCCGTGCTTCATTCTGCACCTCGCTTCCTTATAAGGTCTCCTTAAGCCCATCCTACCCTCTACTATGGCGAAACGCCAATGACTTCCCGGTGAATAACCGAAAAACCGCTGGTATTATAGGGCTTCAGCGGTTTTTAGAGCTTATTCAGCCAGCATGAGGAAAGATACAACTAATCTCGCTTCAAGTCTGTATTAATCGTTCCGTTCAACTTCTATTCTGAAATCTTCAAACAATCCAT
>JAIMBU010000518.1 GCA_023511325.1 Gorillibacterium sp. | reverse complement strand
CTATTTATCCAATTTAGATATATATTAATTCTATAAACTTTATCTGGAGGTCAAGAATGATTAAAGCAACAGCAGATCGCGCTAGCCTCCCCTTGTTTGAAGCGTTAGCGAGCGAAGTTCGACTGAATATTCTTCACCTCCTGGCTGAACGACCGATGAATAACAAAGATCTGGCCTCTCGGTTACTACTAAGCAGCTCCATCATTACCATGCATGTACGAAAGCTCCATGCGGCGGGTCTTATTCAGTCTGAGATGATTAGTTTACATGGAGCCACCCATAAGCTAAATACACTTGCAACCGATTTCATTGAAATTGCCCTTCCCCATGCAGCGTCTGCTCCGCGAACCTTTCATGAGATCTCCATTCCTGTGGGGCACTTTACTCATTTTGAAGTTCATCCTACCTGTGGGATTGCAACGACTGAGAAAGTAATTGGACAATATGATGATCCGCGATATTTTCTTGATCCTGAACGAATGTATGCGAATATTCTCTGGTTCGGCAAGGGCTTTGTCGAATATAAAATCCCTAATTACCTGCTGAACTCACAGGAAATTACCGAGATTGAGATTTCCCTTGAGCTTAGCTCCGAAGCACCTGGTATTAATGGAAACTGGCCATCTGACATTCGCTTCTATCTCAACCACACCGATCTTGGTTATTGGACAAGTCCCGGTGATTCAGGGGAAGGGCGGGGAAACTATACTCCAGCTTGGTGGCGGGATGATGTTAATCAGTATGGATTCCTCAAGGTGATTCGCATCAATCAGCATGGAACCTTTATCGACGGCATCCAAATGTCGAGTAATGGACTTGAACAGCTTCCGGTTGAGCGCAATTATTGGACCCTTCGCTTTGCAGTGGAAGACACCGCAACCCATATCGGCGGGTTGACTTTATATGGAGTTGGCTTCGGCAATTACAATCAAGACATTGAATTTCGTTGCTACTATAAGTAACAAATTCTTATCACGGGTTAAGTTTCTAATCAGGGCGACCTGCTATGCTTTAGCTCAATCTAAAGCTAGCGTCCCATATATTCCTGCATATCCCTAACAAAGGAGTACACAAATGACAAAACTAATTATTAATGCGGACACAACGAGAGGTACGATTGATCGCAACATTTACGGACATTTTGCTGAGCATCTAGGTCGCTGTATTTATGAAGGCATCTGGGTAGGTGAGGATTCCCCGATTCCAAACACAGAAGGTATGCGTAATGATGTGATTGATGCTTTGAAGAACCTACAGATTCCGGTTTTGCGTTGGCCAGGAGGGTGTTTTGCCGATGCCTATAATTGGAAGGATGGCGTCGGGCCGAAGGAGCAACGCAAGCGGATGGTCAATGTCCACTGGGGCGGCGTTGTGGAAAATAACCATTTTGGCACTCATGAGTTTCTCCGTTTCTGCGAGCTAATTGGCGCTGAGCCTTACATTTCCGGCAATGTCGGCAGTGGAACTGTCCGTGAGATGTCCGAATGGGTTGATTATATGACCTTCAATGGTCAATCCCCGATGGCTGATTGGCGCAAAGAAAATGGTAGGGAAGAGCCTTGGAAGCTGAAGTACTTTGGTGTTGGTAATGAGAACTGGGGCTGTGGCGGGGATATGCGGCCGGAATACTACGCTGATTTATATCGTAACTATGCCTCTTATGTACGGAGCTACGGTGATCATAAAATTTTTAAAATTGCCTGTGGAGCAAGTGATGCAGATTATCACTGGACGGAAGTGCTGATGCGTCAGGCAGCACGGTATATGGATGGTATAAGCTTGCATTACTATACGCTTCCAACCGGAACTTGGGCAGATAAAGGCTCCTCGACTGAATTTGACCAAGAGGAGTGGTTTACTACCTTCAAGAAGACGTTTTTCATGGATGAGTTGATTGAACGGCATGATGCGATCATGACTCAGTATGATCCGGAGAAGCGAATTGCGCTTATCGTTGACGAATGGGGAACCTGGTATAATGTTGAACCCGGCACAAATCCCGGATTTCTCTACCAACAGAACACCATGCGTGATGCTATCGTAGCTGGCATAAACCTGAATATTTTTCACAAGCACTGCGACCGCGTGAAGATGGCTAATATCGCCCAAATCATTAATGTATTGCAAGCTGTCATTCTTACCGAAGGGGCAAGCATGATCCTAACCCCAACTTATCACGTACTGCGAATGTACAGTGTCCATCAAGACGCTAAGCTGATCGACATAAGCTTTACCAGCCCTCAATACGTAATGAACGGGGAAGCGATTGATCAAATCAGCGTGTCTGCATCAATCAACTTGGCCAATACGCTTCATGTTTCACTGTGTAACTTGCACCATTCTGATGAAACTGAAGTACATTTTGATATTCGTGGTCGCGAAGCCAGCAAGGTATCAGGAACTGTTCTGACGACGGAAACACTCCAAGCTCACAACACCTTTGATCAACCAGAAGCTGTAGCACCTGCTCCATTCACCAATTTCCGCTATGAGGATGGCAATCTGATCGTGCAGCTTCCTGCTAGATCGGTTGTTGTGTTGGCCGTTGAATAGGTGGCTTATATGACCACTCAAGCTGAAACCGATGCAAACAACACTGAATGCAAGGGATGCTCGGCCACAGTGCATGTCACCGCTGAAGAAATTGCTAAGCTGTTCGGTGAAACGCTTCGTGTGAAGAATGTTAAGCTGACTACAGATACAGAATACGAGCGGCGATTGACTGCATGTCACGCTTGCGAAGCTTTTCAGTTCGGCACAACCTGTCGCTGGTGCGGCTGCCTAATGGATATCAAAGCTAAGCTTACCGCCGCTCGCTGTCCCGATCCTTCCGGCAGCAGATGGGTAGAGGTTGATACCTCTCCTACACAGCCATCACCTAGCGAAATCGCAAGCGTGGGCCGTGTGTACGGAGTACAGAACCCTTAAAACCACACACTTTCTCCATACTTTTTCCTTATTATAGGCCTTGAAGATAATTCACTCTTGGAGGGCCAATATAATGGGCATGACACATTACATGTCGCTGCTAACGGATAAACAACCATGGAACTTGATATTGTTCATGGCGATTCCGGTAATTTTAGCAGAGGCGATCACGATCTCAGAATTTTTCATTCTATTTACTAGAAACTATCATGGACACCTGCGGTTATTTAACAGAATCTGCAGCGTCATCGCTGGTTTATATTTCACTGGGGTCTTTCTATACTTATTCCCCACTGCTTTCGTGCCGATAACGGCGAATGGAGAATGGCATACTTGGGTGGACGTGGTAGCAGTCGGTTTCTACTTAAGTGGCGTCCTATTCTTATTACCTCTCGCCTTGCTCGATCTCGGTTTAATTGGCCGCAAACGCACAGAAGAAGGTAAACATAAGCTACACTTTATCCTAGTCAGCGGATTTCTTGTCGTTGCCCATATTGCCATGATTTTCGGAATGGTCAATCCCGAAATTATTGGTAGAATGTCCGACATGTCTCATTAATCAATTAGGATGAAAAG
>JAIMBU010000517.1 GCA_023511325.1 Gorillibacterium sp. | reverse complement strand
GAATATCGGTTACAGGAGTGATTGGCTTGAATAATGATGAAATTCGCAAGAATATGGCTCTTTTCCCGATAGGAATCGTCATGAAATTGACTGATTTGACTGCCCGACAAATCCGCTATTATGAACAGCATGAGTTGGTTAAACCGGCCCGAACCGCTGGGAATCAACGCTTGTATTCTTTCATTGATGTGGAACGCCTACTTGAGATCAAGAACTTGATCGAGAAGGGTGTCAATATTGCCGGAATTAAGCAGGTCCTTTCTCCCATTACGCAGAATTCTGAGGAAGCTACAGTGATTACGGTTGAAACAGAGCAGAAACGTAAAGAATTGTCCGATTCCCAGCTTCATAAGATGCTAAAGCAACAGCTTTTCAACGAAAAACGGCCTGGCCATGTTTCATTGATACAAGGTGAATTGTCGCGATTCTTTCACAAAAGTTAGTAGCGAAATATGAGGAGGATACCATTCGTGTCTAATAAAGGTTTCACCAAAGAAGATATTCTTCGCGTCGCGAAGGAAGAGAATGTCCGGTTTATCCGCTTGCAGTTCACGGATCTGTTGGGCACAATCAAGAATGTAGAAATCCCTGTAAGTCAATTGGAAAAGGCACTTGATAACAAGATGATGTTCGATGGTTCATCTATCGAGGGTTATGTTCGCATCGAAGAATCAGATATGTACCTTTATCCTGACTTATCCACCTGGGTTATTTTCCCATGGGTTACCCAAAACCGGATTGCCCGGCTCATCTGTGATATCTATCTTCCGGATGGAACGCCTTTCCCAGGAGATCCACGAGGTATTCTGCGGAGAGCGCTATCCCAAGCGAACGAAATGGGCTATACCACGATGAATGTAGGTCCTGAGCCTGAATTCTTCCTTTTTAAGACCGATGAGAAGGGCAACCCAACAACGGAGCTTAATGATCAAGGTGGATATTTTGATTTGGCACCAACCGATCTCGGTGAAAACTGCCGTCGTGAAATCGTCTTAACTTTAGAAGAAATGGGTTTTGAAGTCGAAGCCTCACATCATGAGGTAGCACCTGGACAGCATGAAATCGATTTTAAATATACCGATGCCTTGAATGCTGCTGACTCGATCCAGACCTTTAAGCTGGTGGTTAAGACCATTGCCCGCCAACATGGACTTCATGCTACTTTTATGCCCAAGCCTTTATTTGGGGTGAATGGATCAGGCATGCACTGTCACCAGTCATTGTTTAAAGGTAGCGCCAACGCCTTTTATGACGAGAGTGATAAGCTTGGTCTTAGTGAAGACGCTCGTTACTACATGGCTGGTATTCTCAAGCATGCGCGTTCCATGGCAGCGATTACCAACCCAACCGTCAACTCCTACAAGAGACTTGTTCCCGGCTACGAGGCTCCTTGCTACGTTGCCTGGTCAGCAAGTAATCGTAGTCCAATGATTCGTATCCCAGCCTCCCGGGGCTTAAGCACGCGGATTGAGGTGCGTAATCCAGACCCTGCAGCCAATCCTTACTTGGCGCTTGCTGTTATGCTGAAAGCGGGCCTTGATGGAATCAAGCACAAAATGCAGTTGCCTCCGCCAACCGATCGGAACATCTATGTGATGACCGAAGAAGAGCGGATTGAGCATGGCATTCCAAGTCTGCCAGGCGACTTGAAGGAAGCCTTAAATGAGTTGCTACGCAACGACGTTATCTTTGAAGCTCTGGGTGAGCATGCTTTGGCCTACTTCTTCGAGCTCAAGGAAATCGAATGGGACATGTATCGGACACAAGTTCATGCTTGGGAACGCGAACATTACATGACGCTTTACTAGAATCACTAGAATAAGGAACTCTTGACGCTTTAGCGTTGAGGGTTTTCTTTATGTTTTTCAGTCAGATATACATTATTCAGATGGAACTATAGGTTGTCAACAGAAAATGTGATTGCCATATAAGAGTTTATAGAAAGGTAGGAGATGAGAAAATGGTTCAATCAATCGTCCATATAGCTCTAGTTGTGAAGGAATATGATGAAGCAATAGAATTTTATACAAACAAGCTTAATTTTATCTTAATTGAAGATACGTATCAGCCAGAACAAGATAAACGGTGGGTAGTAGTCGCTCCACCTGGATCAGTCGGTACTACAATATTACTTGCAAAAGCATCTAAATCTGAACAAGAGCCATTTATCGGTGACCAAACAGGGGGTAGAGTTTTCCTGTTTTTGAACACTGATGATTTTTGGGGAGACTATAATGAAATGATCGCAAAGGGAATAGAATTTGTCAGAGCACCAAAAGAACAATCCTATGGAATGGTTGCGGTATTTAAGGATTTATATGGGAACCTGTGGGATCTGCTAGAGTTGAAAGCAGACCATCCACTTATGAAACGAATTAAATAATTCCGAAGAATGTTGACCGTGTTCTGGGCACACAATAAAGAGGACAATGATTTTGAAACACCGGTTTTTTATGCACCCAACTTCAGATGAAAGATATAAAACCTTACAAAATTAATTTGTATGCACTATAAAAAAGAGCGGTGAGGGTTAGAACTTACTGCTCTTTTTTATGTCGATAAAACCGAAGTACATCCGCAACAATAGAAAGTTAAGATAAAAAGTACAGAAGAGAAGTGAGGAGGATAAATATTATGAAGAAAAAATATTTATCTTTGATTTGCACAAGTGGCTTACTATTTTTAATGCTAATCATTCATATCATTTATTTAAGAATTAATTTTGGAGGCGTGAATTATGGTAATTACACCAAATATACCTACCCTTCCCTTTACTGAAAAAAATGGAGTTAAGTATTTTGATCTTGTTGCAGAAGTTATAAATACTGAAATACTTCCCGGAATTTATATGAATGCTTGGGGCTATAATGGAATGACTCCGGGTCCAACGATCTGTGTATATCCGGGAGATTATGTATGTCTGAGAGTACATAATAAATTACCTCAACCGACAAGTATACACTGGCATGGTTTAGATCTTCCAAATGTAATGGACGGTGTACCGGAGATTGAACCTTCACCTAGAATTGATCCAGGCTGTTATTTTGATTACCATTTTAAGATTACCAACGCTCCAGGAACCCATATGTATCACTCACATTATTACACTGTAGTCCAGGATATGCTTGGGTTGGAAGGAGGTTTTATTATCCTTGACCCCCATGAAAGTAAAAAAGATATACAAAAAGATTATTACCTTATGCTGGGAGCATTTAAACTAAAAGGCTTGGAGCCTGGAGTTTTAAGGAATGGAACCTACGAAATTGATCCTTTTTCATCACACAGCAATTTTTTTACGATAAACGGGAGATGCTTTCCATATACAACCTTATTACCGGTCAAAGAGGGAGAGCGCGTTAGACTAAGATTCGGGAATATTGGAATGATGAATCACCCGATTCACTTTCATGGACATCAATTTTATGAAACTGCAGCGGATGGAAACTCTATTGCAATCGAGAATCGTCTTAAAAAGAACACAATACTTATCTCATAGGGTACCACGAAAGATAT